>JBQCIS010000319.1:0-4384 GCA_051953515.1 Mucilaginibacter sp. | reverse complement strand
GGTATCTGGCCCGCCGGAAACTATACTGGTCACCTTTAACGTATCATGCGGTCTTGCATAGAAAGATGCGGTACCCAACACCGCATTGTTATAACTCCACTTGCTATCATTGTAGTAGCTTTGAGTACTGTAAAAACGTTGGCCAAGCTGATAAACATTTATCTTATATCGCGACGTAAGCGAGTCTCCGTAAAATCCGCTTGAATTATATTTCAATTTAAGTATCGCAGAGTCGATATAGATCTTACCGGTAGGTATTGTATAAGAAGCGCTTTGAGAGCTATTTGCACCAGGTAAATTAATATCGGTAATCATGTTAGATACAGTTGTACCCAGCACCTGATCTTTAAAATACCCGAGCGGCACGTTAGCTATGCCCGAAGTCATAACCGTATCGTCATTTACAGTATTAATAAAAACCGTTGCTGTATCTACTACCGAACCGCTAATAGTGCCCGTTCCGGTAGGTAAACCGATAGTGTTTTCGTTTTTACAGCTATTCAAAATAAAAAGACTTATCAACAGGGTTAATAAGTCTAATCGGAAAAATTTCATATATGATCTCAAAGCTTATACAACATGTGCCAATTCCTCGCTGGCAATTTCGTCGTAAAAATTGTAATAATTTTCGAAATCTGCAGTGGAATTAAACTCCATTACCGATTTATGACTGTTTTTAACATTATTTAACACATCGTCGTCAATATTCTCGCTGGCTAAAACTATCCCATCCGAAGAGTGGATAGCGCCGGCGTAAAGTGCTGAGTTTGTTCCTTCTTTGTATGGTTCAACATGCGTTTCATTCATGTCGGCCATGATCGCTTTGTGGGCAAAATCAGGGTTCAAACGCTCTTTGAAATCATTCTCATAAATTGAGTAAACTACTTTTGAATTTTTGAATGTAGGATCATCCTTGTAAGTAGTTTTTAAATAAGCCGGTACCAAAGAACTCATCCAGCCGTGGCAGTGGATAATATCAGGCGCCCAGCCCAATTTTTTAACAGTCTCCAATGCACCTTTGCAAAAGAAGATCATTCGCTCATCATTGTCGGCGTAAAACTTGCCATCTTTATCACCAAACACATGCTTACGCTGAAAATACTCTTCATTGTCTAAAAAATACACCTGCATACGCGCCGACGGTATCGACGCAACCTTGATGATCAGCGGGTTATCATTATCATTAATAATGATGTTCATCCCCGACAATCTGATAACTTCATGAAGGCGGTTCCTGCGCTCATTGATATTTCCGAAACGAGGCATCAGGATACGTATTTCATACCCCTTCTCCTGCATAGCCTGCGGGAGTTGACGTGTTATTTCAGAAATTTTTGTGAGTTCGAGGAAAGGCGACATTTCATGAGTTACAAACAATAGCTTAGATTTACCCATCTCAGAATCAGTATTTAATTATAAGCAATCAAAAAAATTTTTGAGTTTGCAAATATACGAATATTATATGAACAATCAACGTATTATGCAAGCATTCTTTTGGTTATATTTAATCATTTAACCAACTTCGCCCCTTGTTTATAAATATTAAAGGCCTTGATCATTTTCAATAAAACGAACGAAATAGCAGAATATTTGCAAAACCTGCGGATTTCGGGCAAAACAACAGGTTTCGTACCTACCATGGGCGCTTTGCACCAGGGGCACCTCTCGCTTATTAAGCAGGCGCAGCAAGGTAACAATGTGGTTATATGCAGCATTTTTGTTAACCCAACACATTTTAACGACCCCGCCGACCTGGAAAAGTATCCACGCCCGATAGCTGAAGACGTTAAAAAACTGGAGGAAGCAGGCTGCGATATTTTGTTCAGCCCGCCTGTAAATGAAATGTATGCTGATAATGAGCAATGGCATTTAAACATAGGCGAACTGGAGCATTTACTGGAAGGCGAGTTTCGCCCGGGGCATTACCAGGGGGTAATGCAGGTGGTGTATAAACTGTTTAATATTGTAAAGCCCGACAGGGCCTATTTCGGGCAAAAGGATTACCAGCAATTTATGGTGATCAGCAAGATGGTGGAGTTGATGCACCTGCCCGTTAAGCTGGTGATGTGCCCCATTGAGCGTGAAGCAGACGGACTGGCCATGAGCTCCCGCAATATCCACCTGTCAGCGGCCGACCGGCAGCATGCGCTCATCCTGTCCAAAACTTTAACGTGGGTAAAAAACCATTTCGATAAAAACGACATAGAGCAGTTACAGGCAGAAGCCAGGAAACAGCTTAACAGCGAACCCGGTGTTCAACCCGAATATTTTATAATTGCCGACGGCGACAACTTACATCAGGCAAATCAAAACACTAAAAACGTTGTTGCCTTGGTAGCTGCCCGTGTGGGCAATACCCGGCTGATTGATAATATGATCTTGTTATAGACAATAGACCATGGCCAAAGTTCGTTAGTGAGACCGGTCGATACAAGCTGCAGCTACTATGGACTATCGACAATTGACCAACATTTACAATAGCATGAAACGCTATATAATTTAAAGTATTACCTTTGCGCCATGATAATCCAGGTATTAAAATCGAAGATCCATCGTGTAAAAGTAACCCAGGCAGAACTAAACTACGTGGGCAGCATTACTATTGATGAGGACCTGATGGATGCCGCCAATCTCATCGCTAATGAGAAAGTGCAGATTGTTAACAACAACAACGGCGCCCGCTTTGAAACCTATGTGATAAAAGGTGAGCGCGGTAGCGGCACAGTATGCCTGAACGGAGCAGCGGCACGTTTGGCCCAGGTAGGGGATGTGGTGATCATCATGTCATACGCCTATATGGAAATGGACGAGGCCCGCACCTATGAGCCAATTGCCATTTTCCCCGACACGGATAACAAGTTACTGAAGTAGTTATAGTAATAGATCATGGTTCATTGTGAATTGTTAAATACTATTAACCATAACCTGATCAATTATTCGGATAAGCACTCAATCCCAAAACCAGCCTTAAACTCGCATCACTACTGATATTCTTGCGTAGCTTATAAACCATGCGTATGCGCACATGCGGCATGCGGATAAGCTGATCAAGGAAATGCGAGTTATCAATATCCAATACAATATCATTCCCCACATCGGGCGTAATATCCATACGTGAGGCTACAAGTACTTCGTCGCTGCCATCCGGCTTTGCCATATAAAACTTCGCCTCGCTTATATTGCCGATGTTAAAATCAGAGGGATTGATGGACCTTAACTTTGCCGAAATGATACGCACGGCGTTTATCCTGTCGGCATCATTTCCGCTTTTACTGAAATTCTGGTCGAAACTGGTTGCGGCGCCAATGGCTTCGTACTCCTTACCCGGCTGCGCTGATGCTAAAACAGTAAGGTCGGTGGTATAAGGGAACGTAGATTTAATGATGGACTGCGTCATGGCGCAGCCTGATACAAAAAGGGCAAAAATGAGCAATAAAGGCAGTCTTTTAGTTAGCATAACTCACGGGTTCATAACTGGCAGATAAATATCGTTATAAAAAGTTTACAATGTTTTATTTTTAAATAAATAGGCATTTAGAAAAAGTGAAAATTTAAATAGGTCGAAGCGTTATTTTTTCTATCTTTGCACCCCGACGCTGGAAGTCGGGTTTTTCCTCTTCAGCGCATAGATTTTAGTACATTTTAGTCGATAGTCCATGGTCAACAGACCAAAGCAATCAGCGCCATGGACAATGGTCTATCGACTATGGACAACTTAACAAGACTATGCCAAAAGACACCTCCATAAAATCAATCCTCATTATCGGTTCAGGCCCCATTATTATTGGTCAGGCTTGCGAATTTGATTATGCCGGCTCACAGGCGGCGCTTTCGCTTAAAGACGAAGGTATTTCGGTAACTATCGTTAACAGTAACCCCGCCACTATCATGACGGATAAGGTTATTGCCGATAATGTATACCTGCTGCCGCTCGACCCTGATAGCATTGAGAAGATATTACAAGAGCGACATATTGACGCCGTATTGCCTACCATGGGCGGCCAGACAGCGCTTAACCTTTGCATTGCCTGTGCCGAGCGCGGAATATGGGAAAAATACGGTGTTAGAATTGTTGGCGTTGATCTTGATGCGATAGAAAGAACAGAAAACCGCGAGGCTTTCCGCCAGCTGATGGTTGACATCGGCGTGGGCGTGGCGAAATCAAAAATTGCCAACTCGTTTCTGGAAGGTAAAGAAGCTGCGCAGGAAATAGGCTTTCCGCTGGTTATCCGTCCGAGCTATACGCTTGGTGGCAAAGGTGCAGGCTTCGTGCATAGAAAAGAAGATTTTGATGCCGCCCTTAGCCGTGGCTTGCAGGCATCGCCAACCCACGAGGTTTTGGTAGAGCAGGCTGTGTTAGGCTGGAAAGAATATGAGCTGGAGC
>JBQCIS010000318.1:0-23212 GCA_051953515.1 Mucilaginibacter sp. | reverse complement strand
AGGCCATGATCCATCTGCGGGCTTGGTTTATTGATCCTGAAACTTTAATGAACCCCAATCTGCAATATGCACAGGCATTAAAAGGCATTACCACAGGCAGAGGCATTGGCATAATTGATACCATACAGTTGATGGAAGTAGCAGAAGGTTTAATGGCTATGGAGAATGACCATGCAATAGATAAAGCTGTAATTAAAGGGGTGCGCAACTGGTTTGAGCAATATCTTGTTTGGCTAACCACCAGCAAAAATGGGCTGGAAGAGAAAGCAGCTAAAAATAATCATGGTACGTGTTGGGTTATGCAGGTTGCCTGCTTTGCCAGGTTTACACATAACAAAGCCCTAACGGATACCTGCATCTATAGCTACAAAAATATCTTATTGCCAAGGCAAATGGCCGCAAATGGCAGTTTACCCCTCGAACTAAAGCGAACTAAACCTTTTGGGTATTCTCTGTTTGATTTGGATGCATTAGCAACGGTTTGCCAGATATTATCTACACCTCAAAATAATTTATGGGAATATAAAACAAACGACGGCCGCTCAATAGAGGCGGGTATCAGGTATTTATACCCTTATATTAAAGATAAAAGTAAATGGCCGTTTGCGCACGATGTAATGTACTGGAATGACTGGCCCGTAGCACAACCTGCGCTCGTTTTTGGGGCAATAGCATATCATAATAAAGAATGGCTAACTACATGGAAACGCCTTGACCACACACCCCAAACCGAAGAAGTAGTCAGGAATTTACCGGTGAGGCATCCATTGATATGGATAGATTAAACACTTATTTATGATGAAAAAAAGTTTAATTATAACAGGGTGTTTGCTTGCTGTATTGTTAAGCGCCAAGGTAACTTCTGCACAGGATAAAGGTGATGAGGATAAAACAATGGCAAACAAAATAAACGCACGTGACAAAAAAGCCATTGATGATGCTGTAAACGGCTGGTGGACAACCAGCATGAAAACACATGAAACCCGCATAGCCTGGTGGCGTGACGCCCGTTTTGGAATGTTTATCCATTGGGGTATTTACTCGTTGCCCGGCGGAGAATGGAAAGGCAAAAGGGTGGATGGCTATGCAGAACACCTAATGCGTAAAGAAAGAATACCCCGTGCAGAGTACCTGGAATTAGCCCACCAGTTTAACCCCACAAAATTTGATGCTGACAGATGGGTAAGAACAGCAAAAGCAGCTGGCATGCGTTATTTGATCATCACTGCAAAACACCATGATGGATTTGCAATGTATAATTCAAAAGTATCTGATTTCAATGTGGTTAAGCAAACTGCCTGGAGACATGACCCTATGGTCGATCTTTCGGCAGCCTGCAAAAAATATGGGCTAAAATTCGGGTTCTATTATTCGCACGCTTTTGACTGGGAGCATCCCGATGCACCAGGAAATGACTGGGACTATAAGAACCCCGGAGGAGACCTGAATCTGTACGGAGGTCGTGACTGGTATAATCTTCATCCTGAACTATTGCCCAAAGTTGTAAAATATGTAGATGAAAAAGCTATACCACAGATTAAGGAATTGCTGACGATGTATCACCCTGATATCTTGTGGTTTGACACGCCGCAAAAGCTTCCGCTTTCTGAAAATATTCGCATTCTGAAAGCTATTCGCGAAACCGATCCGAATGTTGTGGTAAACGGAAGGTTGGTTCGTGGTGATGACAATTTGAACATGGGCGATTACAAAAATACCGCCGATCGCCCCGCCGAATTTTTTCCGGTTAAGGGTGATTGGGAAGCAATTCCCACTACAGATGAGTCATACGGCTACTCTAAATTTGATAAGAGCTATAAACCCGTAAGCTTTTTTATACAGTTACTTGCTAAGTCAGCTTCGCGCGGTGGTAATTTACTAATGAATATAGGTCCTATGGGCAATGGCGAATTTGCTCCGGAAGATGTGAATATTTTAAATGGCCTGGCTAAATGGATGGCCAAAAATTCAGAGAGTATTTATAAAACCACCAAAACGCCGTTGCCGCTGCAAAGCTGGGGGGTATCTACCCGTAAAGGAAACCTGTTATACCTGCATGTATTTAACTGGCCCGTAAACGGTAATCTGTTAGTGGGCGGAATAAAAAGTAATATCAACAGGGCGTATCTGTTGGCCGATCCATCCAAAAAATCATTGCCGTTTAAGCACATCGATTCACTCGATGTGGATATCAGCATCCCAACACAGGCCCCTGATAAGGGAAATACGGTTATTGTATTGGATACAAAAGGTTTAATGCAAACTGATTCTGTTCGGGTGCTGGCAACCAATGGCATTACCAATCGCCTGCTTGCGTTTGACGCCGAACTATCAGGTAAAGGCTTTGGCTTTGGCGACGGAAAGACGGACAAATATTATGTAGACGGATGGCGTAGAAAAGACCAGTTAATAAAATGGAATTTCAGACTGGTACAACCGGCTACTTATAAAGTTGTATTAAAGTATTTGGCTGATGATAGTGATGCGGGCAGTTATCAATTGGAAATAGGGCCCTTTGTTAAAAATGATAAAATGCTCCCGTCTGCCAAAACGGAAGTTAAAACCATCAGCCTGGGAGAGGTAAGTTTACAGCCGGGTATGCATACCCTGCAAATCAGCCCGGTAGAAATCACAAAAAATGCATTAATGAAAATTCTGGAGGTACAATTAATTCCTAACAAACTAAGTGATGAATAAAAAATATGTAATCGCATGCCTTTTAGGGACTGCTTTACAACTGAACGCATTTGGGCAAAATGTGGTTTCAAAAGGCTTTACATTGGCCGAAAACCAAGCTGAAGTAATGCTTTCGGCAATTGGCCAGGCGAAAGCTTCGGGCGCAACCGGCGTATCTCCGCGCACATTAACAGCCGATGGCAATTTATTACTGGTACCTGCCAGAGACTGGTGCAGCGGCTTTTTCCCGGGCGAACTTTGGTACCTGTATGAATATACCGGTGACAACAAATGGTTAAACGCTGCCAAAACATTTACAACACCCATTGAGGAACAGAAGACTAATGGTGGAACCCATGATATGGGTTTTAAAATATATTGCAGTGTGGGTAATGCTTACCGGCTGACCAAAGATCCGCATTATAAAGATGTAATTATTGAAGCTGCCAAAACACTTTCAACCCGGTTTAACCCTAAGGTGGGATGTATTAAATCATGGGATAATAAAGAGTGGCAGTTCCCGGTAATTATAGATAATATGATGAACCTGGAGTTGCTTTTTGAGGCGACTAAACTATCGGGCGATTCGTCATTCTATAAAATTGCGGTGAGCCACGCCAACACCACCATGAAAAATCACTTCAGGGCCGACTATAGCTCATATCATGTGGTAAGCTATGATCCTGAAACCGGAGCTGTACTGAAAAAACAAACCTACCAGGGTTATGCCGATGGATCGGCATGGGCGCGTGGGCAAAGCTGGGCACTGTATGGTTATACGATGTGTTACCGGGAAACTAAAAACAAAGCTTACCTGCACCAGGCAGAAAACATAGCTAAATTTATACTGAATAACCCAAATCTGCCTAAAGATCTTATACCTTATTGGGATTATAATTCGCCGGGAATACCTGATGAACCACGTGATGCGTCAGCAGGTGCTGTAATGGCCTCTGCTTTGTATGAGTTGAGCACTTACAGCGCTAATGGCAAACTATACCGTAGCAAAGCCAATTTAGTGGTTAAAAACTTAACTGAACATTACGCAGCCATGCCGGGCACAAATAAAGGCTTTATATTGTTGCATAGCACAGGTTCAAAACCATCAAATACTGAGATTGACATGCCGCTAAGCTATGCTGATTACTATTATCTGGAGGCGCTGTTAAGGCAAAAACGTTTGATAACGAAGGAACCGGTTGTAGATTAATTTTATGAATTTACCAGTTTGTCCAAAAAAGAGGCTGCTCCGAAAGGTACAGTCTCTTTTTGTTGTATTTTGTTTAGTATTTACAGGTGATATTTATTTCACAAAGCAATCTTATTGTATGGTAATTGTTTGAGTTTGGTAGCCTATTTTGCCATTCATATCGCTTCCTTCAATAATTATATTATATGTAGTGGGTTTGTCTGCTGCATAAAAGGAAACAGTAGCCTGTCCGTTCTTATCAGTAACCACAGAAGGCTGCCAGTGTATAGTTGAACGAAGATCGGTGAAATTCTTATCGCCGTTTTTTACAGGATACCTGGGCCTGTAAAATTGCTTTGGCAAAGTAACCGGGGTTGGTTTATAAACATATACCCCCGATGCAGTTCTGGTAAAGGGCCCGTCGCCTGACCGTGTGGTTATTTCTATGAAAGCCACATCAGATCCTTTTCCTCCCGTAGGGTCCGCAGCTAATTGCTGATCAAGCGTGAAGTTTTCAGCTTTATATGCCGCATTGTATTTGCTGCTGTATAGCACTTCTATGCCTAAAATATCTTCAGCTGTCAAATAATCAAGTATTTGTTTTTCATATTCATAATGCTCGTTTGCGATTCCATCAACCGGATGATAAAATCTGTCGAGGTCTATACCGTCTACAACAAACCTTACCTTTTTGTCTTTTAGGAAATACTGGATGTTGGTTGATTTAAGCTTATAACCTATCCGGAAATCAGCGACCTTTTGTTGTAAAAGATCAAGTAAGCTTACCTTGCCTGCTTTTTCAATTTCATCCTCTGTAATCGTTTGGTCTGAATTACCTGCCCCATTAAGGTTTTGTGAACCCTTTATTATATTCTTGTCCTTAATATCCACCTCTTTTAATAAATGGCCATATTTCTGTTTTTCCAGCTCATCATGAAAGGCTGCATTGGTTTTTATATAATTGAGCATGGTTTGGTCGGTATTTACATACCATGGAGCGGGCATTATAGCGAACGGAATATCGGCATTTAACGGCGATACTTCATCAACCTCGATGCCATCCTTTATAATTCGCCCTTTTGCATTGGTAGCTTGTAATACGTATTTTGTACTATCGCCGGCCGGGATTTTATGGAAATAAAATTCACCTTGCGCGTTTGTAACGGTATCTTTCACGAAATGATATTTGCCCGTGGCCAGTAATAATACTTTAGCATTTGAAACCGATTTACTTAATAGGCTACCAACCCGACCTTTAATGGCATAATCAGGTTCAGGAGCAAATTTTGCTGTTGGTGGCCCGCTTGTTATATCCTTCCAGTTGTAACCAATCCACCCTTGTGTAAGCAAAAGGGCATCCAATGCTTTCCATGCCCGGGCATTATTTTCAAAGTAATACGACGGCTCTTCAATAAATCCTTTCAGGTCTGACGCGAGCAGGAACCTTGTAATAATGTTGCCGGAATTGTTAGCGCCATCTCTTACTTGTGCATTATCTGTAACCGCAACGGAAAAGCTGCCTAAAACGGGTTTCCCATCCCGGTCATTAACGGCGATATGTAAAGGAATGCTATCCCTTGGCGAGAAAGAGGCGGCAACCGGTTTAAGGTCAATCTTTAAATTGTCATCGTGATTAATGTAGGTAAGCCTTTCATTAATCGGTTGATTTTTGGCGTTTATAATGGTGAAGTGTGTTATGCCTGTGGGAAATAAAGCTTTGGGAATGTGTAAATTTAAAAACTGTTTATTAAGCCTGAATGATGCCCCATAGCACACTGTTCCGCGCGATTGGCCAACAATATAGTAAGGCGCATCGGGAGAAACCATGTCTGCTGTTGCCAGTATAGAGATATCAAGAGTATCTGTATCAAAATTGTTTCTCACTTTTAAAAGCATCCCCGATTTTTCCAAAGCGGGCATAGCAACGGTTTTTATTTCGCCGTTGGGCAAGGTTATTTTAGCAGTATAAACCTCGCCCGGTTGTGGCGCCATATTAAATATACCCATTCCGGCATGCATGCTTTCAAACTGTACTACAGTATTGTTTTCTTTATCGGTTATAATACCTTTTACATTAACGCCTTTTCCGTCTTCACCAATGGCTTTAAAACCAATCTGTGATGGGAGTGAAGCAATCATAGGACCGCTTTCGGGCATAAACTGAACATCAACATCCTGCGCACGGTCAACAGCTAAAGGAATGAGGGCAACTTTTTTAACATTACTTTTAGCATTGGCAATGAGTATTAAATTTTTTAGCGATGTATTTTCAGGCAGATCAAAATCTATGCTTGCCAGCCCGTCTGTTCCGGTTACCGCTGTATTTTGGAACAATGTTTTGTTCCTGCTAATCAATCTCAATAGCAGATTCTGATTAGCAAAGGGCATATTGTCAAGTCCGCTGAATTTAAGGTTAACCTTAACATGATTATTGTTCAGGCTATTACTGGTGTTAATTATCCACGCATCAGAAGATGGATTTGAGATATAAAAATTTTGATAAAATAAAGCATCATTACCAAAGTTTCGCATCCAGTTGGTATATGCCCTAACCGTGTAAGGCCCTTCCTGCAAGTTTTTATCCAGATTAAGATTTCCCCAGCTTAAACCGAAAGATACCGGGAAAATAAAGCGTTTAACCACTTTATTACTGTCGTTAATCAGGTCGACATATAATTTGCTGCTTAATGCCGAATAACTTAGAGCAGAATTTGTGAGATATGCTTTAAACCAGATGGTATCTCCGGCAGAATAATAGGGCCTGTCAAACTGTAAGTATAACTTTTCTGAAGTAAGCCTAGTGTTGTAATCATTTATTTTATCGATCACATTATTAATGGAAGCAGCAGGCTGTTGCGCTGTAACCGCTGATGATGCAGATAATATGAATAAAATAGTTAATAAAAAGGGATAGATTTTAGGGGTAAAGTGTTTCTTATGCATGTTATAATACAACGTGTTAATTATTAAAATATATGAGAAGCCATGATCCTGGTTAAGCTGATATGAATAAGTTGCTCCGGCATTGATAGTTGTAATTTTACAAATATAAAGCGCCTCTCATTCAGCTAAATAAGCATACTTGTTATGGAATATTGGCAATAAACAACATGCTAAAATTGCTGAATGAATGGTATGTAGCTGCTAACGAATACGGTTTAAATAATTGCAATATTGCGGTGATCAATTAACTCTAAAACAGTATTTTAAACAAACTATTAAAAGCGATGAGGAGAATATTACTAATTTTTACTGCTTTTGCTTTGCTTGCAACGGGTGCATCTGCGCAAAAAAAATTAAGCCGGGACGAGCGCATGAAATGGTGGCGTGAAGCGCGCTTTGGCATGTTTATTCATTGGGGCGATTACGCGTTGTGGGCAGGGATGTATAAAGGCCATGAGGTTGCACACGGGGGAGAATGGATCATGAATCGTGCAAAAATACCTGTAGCTGAATATCAGGCGGCAGCAAAGAAATTTAACCCTGTAAAATATGATCCGGACGCCTGGGTACGTATGGCAAAAAATGCGGGGATGAAATATATTGTGATTACGGCTAAACACCATGACGGTTTTGCGATGTTTAAATCAAACGCAAGCAAATGGAATATTGTTGACGCAACTGATTATGGTAAAGATGTACTGAAACCATTGGCTGCCGCCTGCAAAAAGTATGGCATAAAGTTAGGTTTCTATTATTCACAGGCGCAGGATTGGAATAATCCTGGGGGGGCGGTGGCACGTAAAGTGGCAAGTGATGGCTGGGCTAACCCCGATTCGGCCAGAATAGATGCTTATACATTGGCGCATAACGGTCATTGGGACCCTTACCAGACAACTGCAAGCATGAGCGATTACATCGACCGTGTGTCAGTTCCGCAGGTGAAAGAGCTGCTGACCAATTATGGCGATGTTGCAGTTTTGTGGTGGGATACCCCAACCGGAATGACTGATGAATTTGCTGAAAAACTAAGCGCTGTTTTGGCGCTGCAACCCAATATTATTACCAATGACCGTTTAAAACGACCAAATTTCCCTGGCGATTATAAGACTCCCGAACAAAAAATACCAAATTTAAGCGAATTGGATGGTAAGGATTGGGAAACATGTATGACAATGAACGGCACCTGGGGATATAAAAGCTACGATAATAAATGGAAGACGCCCGAAACCCTGATCCGTAACCTGGTTGACATTGCTTCAAAAGGCGGTAATTATTTATTAAATGTTGGCCCCGATGCACAGGGAGAATTTCCACAGGGCAGCATTGATGATCTTAAGGCCATTGGCGTATGGATGAAGGTTAACGGTGAAAGCATCTATGCCACAACGGCCAGCCCATTAGCGCCGTTGGCATGGGGCCGTTGTACTAAAAAGGTATCGGGAGATAATACTATATTATATCTGTCGGTATTTAATTGGCCGGTAAATGGCAAATTACTTGTATCCGGATTAAATAACCAGGTTGTATACGCTAAATTATTGGCTAATGGTAAAGCTTTAAAATCGCAGATACAAGGTAACGACCTGGCCATCGATGTTCCGGAAAATGCGCCGGATGCCATTGCATCGGTAATTAAAATCGAGGTAAAAGGTAACGTGGACAAAGTTGAAAATGCGAAATAAGCAGGAGATAAATAAAAGCTTCGACAATTGACGTATTACCCAGATATAAACTTAATCTATGATCTCAAAAAAACTATTGAAGCAGACTGGTTTAATAATTCTGATCTTTTTAGTGAAAGTAACAGTGCTAAAAGCGCAGGATACTGTTGTAAATAATTCAGCATTTATTTTAACGCCAAAAGCCGGGCCCCGGCCGCACATTACAGGCCCGCGGATATTTGGTGCGCGGCCCGGCCATCCGGTCGTATTCACGATAACGGCAACAGGCACGCGCCCGCTAAAATTTTCGGCTGACAACTTACCTGCGGAGATGAAATTGAATTCTGCCACAGGCCAATTATCAGGCATAATTAACAAAAACGGGACTTATAATTTAGTATTACATGCTAAAAATTCCCTGGGCACCGATACACGTAGTTTCAGGCTTGTTATAGGTGAGCAAATTGCTTTAACGCCACCTATGGGCTGGAATAGCTGGAATATTTATGGCTCAAAAGTTACGCAGGAACTGTTGTTGGCCAATGCCAGGGCTATGGTAAGCTCGGGCTTAATTAATCATGGCTGGAGCTATATGAACATTGACGATACATGGCAAGGCGCCCGCGGCGGAACTTTTAATGCCATACAACCAGACCCCATAACATTTCCTGATATTCAGAAAGCAAGTAAAGAAATTCATGCTATGGGGTTAAAAATTGGGATTTATTCTACTCCCTGGGTTGAATCATACGGGCATCATATTGGCGGTTCAGCTAATAACTCCGAAGGTGCTTTTGAAAAAACTACTGAAAACGTACCCCGCAATAAAAAGATGCTTCCGTATGCTATAGGCAAATATCAGTTTGCAGACCGCGATGCAAAACAATGGGCCGCCTGGGATATAGATTACCTGAAGTACGACTGGCGGCCAATAGAAACACCCGAAACAAAACAGATGTTCGATGAGTTGCGCAATAGCGGAAGAGATATCGTTTACAGCCTTTCAAACAGTGCGCCTTTTGATTCTATAGCACAACTTTCGACCTATGCAAACGCCTGGCGGACAGGCGGTGATATACGGGATAACTGGAAAAGCTTGAAAAGCAGAATTTTTACGCAGGATAAGTGGGCACCCTACGCAAAGCCGGGCCACTGGAACGACCCGGATATGATGGTTGTTGGCTATGTTGGTTGGGGTAAAGGGCCCAGGCCAACCAACCTGACGCCCGATGAACAATATACTCACATGAGTGCCTGGTGCCTGATGTCGGTGCCATTGCTTTTGGGCTGCGATTTAACTAAACTGGACGATTTTACCCTTAGCTTGTTATCCAATGATGAAGTAATTGCGGTTAATCAGGATCCTTTGGGCAAACAGGCTACGGTGATAGCTAACCAGGGCGATTTGGGTGTAATGGCCAAAAGTATGGAAGATGGTTCAATTGCGGCAGGCTTATTTAACTTGGGTGATAACGGAAAACAGGAGGTGGTTTTAAACTGGGCCGATCTGAAAATAAGCGGCAAATATATCGTACGCGATTTGTGGCGGCAAAAAGATATTGGTGTATTTGAAGGCGCATTTAAAACCATGGTTAACCAGCATGGCGTAGTACTGGTAAGCCTGCGAAAGAAATAATTTTCTGCGTCTCGCTTATTTAACGATTGATCAAATGAAGACTGTTTTTTTGATGTGGGTTATGATGCTAACCTGTTGTATATCGGTGATGGCTCAGGTAGTGTTAAAGGCTGACGGGAAAGGCGACCCTTATACCCATATTTCGCAGGTGTTAGGCGGCGAAGCCTATGAAGTGCCAGACTGTGTCCATCCGGTTAAACATATCACAGAAGCGTTTGACAAAGAGTTAAATGAATATGTTTTCGTATTTCATATCCATGTAAAGCCGGATAATGACCGCTGTAAAAATTTCGACCGCCAGCGCGTTGAAATAAAAACCTATGGGCCATCGCCGGCCAACCTCAAAGGCTGGCAGGGTGAAACCGCATTATACCAATGGAAATTTAAAATAGACAGTAACTTTAAGGCACAGCCAACCTTTACCCATTTACACCAGATAAAAGCCGGCGATGGCGACGATAGTATGCCAATTATTACCTTAACGGCAAGGTATGGGAAGCCAGACATGATGGAGATAATCCATAATGGCTCTTCAAAACAAACCAGCCAGGGGGAATTAACCCATGCCGATCTCGCCGATTTTAAAGGAGCCTGGGTTGAGGTGACTGAAAAACTGAAATATGATAAGCATGGCACCTATAGCATTGAAATTAAGAGAATTAATGATGGTAAGATTTTATTGACATACAGCAATACCAATATTGACCTATGGCGGAACGGCACGAGTTTTTGCCGCCCTAAATGGGGGATATACCGGAGCTTGAAAAGCCCATCTTATATAAGGGACGAAGATGTGAAATTTGCCGACTTTTCAATAACAGACGTTAACAGGTAAACTTCCGTTTAATTAAAAGTAACTCCATTCTCAAGTTAAAATCTAATAACTGTCAATGTTTCAATAAAGAATGACAGTTATTAAGCTATTTATTGTTTTTACCTTTCGAGTAAAGATCATCCATCTATATTTAATTATATAGATCATTTTTAGGCCAAAATCGATTGTTTAGTTAAAAATAAATCGAGTAAATTAGTATCGATCAATAAAATCTATACATTAATTTTCTCTTGTGCAGTTGAAGTCCCGCGTCATTATATTCGTTTTCCTTTTTTTGTTTTTTTTACAAGCGGGTGCGTTATATGCTCAAAAGGCACTGATTTTTAAAAATATCAACGTTGATAACGGCCTGCCCCAAAATACCGTCTTATCAGTTTTACAGGATAAAAAAGGATACCTATGGGCAGGTACTTTTGATGGGTTAAGTAAATTTAATGGTCTTGAGTTTAAAATTTATAAAAACCAGATCAACGACGATAAAAGCATAAGCAGTAATAAGATCGATAAATTATTTGAGGATGCTACTGGTAACCTATGGATTGGCACTTTTGATGGCTTAAATCTGTTTAACCCTGAGTCTGAAAATTTTACGCGTTTTAAACTTTCAAAATCAAATGCAAATAGTGTAGTACTCAGTATAGCGCAAGATAAGCGTGGGGTTTTATGGGCTGGAACTGATAAAGGGATCTTCTGTATAGTACCTTCGAAAAAAACAGTAAAATCATATTCTTTTTTTAAATCGGAAATTTGTGCCGACGATAAAACCACATGTTTATATATCGACGCAGATCAGAATTTATGGATAGGAGCCGGCCAGACGCTGAAAATATATAATATTTTAAAGCAAGCCTTTTTGCCACTGCCTGCCATACTTAAAGAAAATGAAAATCTTGTAAACAGTGTAATTCGTGACATCATCCAGGACCGTTCGGGGAATTTTTGGATAGCTACAGAGACTCATGGGCTCATTTATTATAACGCTAAGGATAGGACGTGCCTTAATTATACCCAAAACAATGGTTTACTGAGTAATACGGTAAGGGCGCTGCTGGAGAAAGGAGACCATGAAATATGGGTCGGGACAAAAAAAGGCCTTAACATTATTAATACCCAAACAAATCAGATCAGTAAATTTATCAATGATCCAATCAATTCTAACTCTTTGAGCCAAAACTCAATTCGCTGTTTCTTTAAGGATAATGAAAACAATATATGGCTGGGCACATACAATGGAGGATTGAATTCGGTATACAGTCAGTATGACAATTTTTATTACCTGGGGTTAAAAAAAGGAGGAGCCAACGGGCTTTCCTATGATATTGTAAATGCACTTGCACAGGCAGATAATGGCGACTTTTGGATGGGAACCGATGATGGCGGGCTTAATCATGTGGATAGTACATTACAGCACAACCACATTTATTACCAGTATAATGGTGCCAACCGCGAATTGTTGGGCAACAGTATTAAAGGTATTGCAGAAACTGCTGACGCCAATAAGCTTTGGATAGCTACAGGAAGCGGTTTAAGTGTCTTTAATAAAAGCAGCGGAACCTTTACTACGACTGATATTATACCTAAACCTTCAATAACCGGTTTTATACAGGATTATGTTTTATTAAGCGATAACGGCGGATTATGGATAGGTACAAATTTTAACGGATTATACTATCTGGGAAAAAATGGTGCATTGCACCATTATCACACTTCGCAAAATAATATTATCGCCCTGTTTAAGGATGAGGATGACTTATGGATAGGCACAAAAGATTATGGTTTAGACCGTTTAAATATTAAAACCCAGGTTGTCAGCTCATACAAAACTACGCAGAACCGGCCGTATAGCTTAACGAGCAATGCCATATTAGCTATTTATAAAGATTTACACAATCGGATATGGATAGGGACTGACGGGGGAGGATTAAACTACTTTGACAATAAAACAAACCGGTTTTTTAGTATTACAGAAACAACAGGCATTGGCAATAACACAGTGCACGGCATTTTAGAGGACAAACAAGGACGATTGTGGATAAGCACCAACAAAGGCTTATCTTGTATAAGCTTTAATAAATTCAGGGCGCCGTTTATCGAGGCCGATCTTACAATTGCCAATTATACCATAGAGGATGGCCTGCAAAGCAATCAGTTTACAACAGGTGCCGCAATTAAGGCGAAAAACGGGAATTTGATATTTGGGGGAATTAACGGAATAACAGCTTTCAATCCGGATAAAATTAAAATCAATCATGTTAAGCCGCCCATCGTTTTTACTGATTTTTTGATTTTTAATAAGGTATTAACTTTTGATACTCCCGGCTCCCCGCTAAAAAAGCCTATTGACGAAACCAATGAAATTACCCTAACGCATAACCAGGCTTTTTTTAGTATAAAATTTGCAGCACTTAATTATATCAATCCCAAAAAAAATCAATTTGCCTTTAAGATGGAAGGCTTTTCGGATGCAGACTGGCATTTTGTAGGCAACCAGCAAATGGCAACCTACACTAATCTCGACCCTGGCACATACTATTTTGAAGTAAAGGCAGCAAATAATGATGGTATATGGAACGAAACCCCAAGGGTATTGAAAATAATTATACTTCCTCCCTGGTGGAAAACTTACTGGGCTTATGCCGGGTACGCTGTCATCATCATATTTTTATTATACCTCTTTAACCTTTATTCTAAAAAAACAGAACGTTTAAAAACTGAATTGAAATATGAGTCAATCAGCCATATTAAAGACCAGGAACTTGCCCAAAAGCAGTTGAATTTTTTTGTTAATATCTCGCATGAAATTAAAACGCCATTAACCATGATCATGGCGCCCCTGGAACGGATGATTGAAATGAATCTGAGTAATAATAAGGTTCAGAATCAATTAATGTTGATGCAGCGCAACGGCGAAAGATTAATAAAACTTATTAACCAGCTACTTGATAAGAAAAAACTCGAGTCGGGCCAGATGTACCTGCAAGCTTCAGAAAATAATATTGTAAGTTTTACTCAAGAGATATTATTGGCATTTGATGGGCTGGCGAAGCTGAAAAATATAAGTTTGAATTTAAAAGCAACACAACCCGATATCAACGTTTGGTTTGATAATGATAAACTTGAAAAGGTACTTTATAACCTGCTGTCAAATGCGATAAAGTTTACCAGGGACTATGGAACTATAATGGTTTCCATAACAACATCTGATGAAGATAATAGTGTGGTTATGGCTGTTGAGGATAACGGCTGCGGCATTCCTTCTGAAAATATTAAAAAGATATTTACTCAATTTTATCATTACGATAACAGCTTACAAATTGAAGGTACTGGTTTGGGCCTTGCTTTTTCAAAGGAACTGATAGACCTGCATCACGGTGAATTAAATGTTGAAAGCCGGCCTGAAACATCAGATAAAAATGGATTCACCCGCTTTTTCATAAAATTACCTCGTGGAAATGATCATCTGAAAGAAAATGAAATTGCAAACAACTACAGGGATAGCGAAAATATTCAAAGTTATAGCCAGACAGAAAATACAAGTGTAAAATTCAATTTAAAAAAAGCCGAAATTTTAAAGAGTAGAAGAGAAGATGCTATTTCAATGTTGATTGTTGAAGATAATCAGGACGTATTGGAATTTATTAAAACAGGTTTCGAGGCTGACTTTGAAGTGTTTACTGCAATTAATGGTTTAGATGGCTTGAATTTGGCAAAAAAGATCAGTCCTGATATTATTATCAGTGATGTTATGATGCCGGGCCTTAACGGTATAGCGTTATGTAGCTTGTTAAAATCAGATATACTTACCAGCCATATACCGGTTATTTTATTAACCGCCCGAACGCAAATTAAATTTAAAATGGAAGGTTTGGAAACCGGAGCAGATGATTATATAACCAAGCCGTTTAATTTTAGTATCCTGGAGATGCGTGCCTGGAATTTAATCGAAACAAGGCAAAAGCTAAAGGAACGCTATCAAAAGGAAATAAACCTTGACCCGCAAAATATAGCCATTAGTAACCTGGATGAAGTGTTTTTAAAAAGGGTTTTAAATTACATAGAACTGCACATTAACGATCCTGAATTGGGTGTAGAACTATTAAGCCAGGAAGTTGCCATGAGTAAGAGTTTATTCTATAAAAAAATTAAATCTCTGACGAACCTGAGCGGAGTTGAATTTATTAGAAGTGTAAGAATAAAACGCGCTGCACAGATATTAGCCCAGGGGCAATTAACGGTTAACGAGGTTGCTTATATGGTAGGCTTTTCTGACGTGAATTATTTTAGAAAATGCTTTAAAGAACAATTCAATTATACCCCCAAAGAACATCCATTATCGGGAATGGCTGAAATTTAATCGCTAATATACAACTAATTGTAAATTAGGTAATTGTGTTGGTTGGTTCAGCCCTGTGTTGTTTTTTATCGCTCCGGCAAACAGATTTGCCATGCATTTTTTACCTAAATGTCATGGTTTCTGCCCTGTTTTCCTTCCTAACTTTAGCATATACCGAAGACACTTTCATTGCGAATATCGGCATCACCAATAAAGATATTCAGACGATTGCCAAGTGCTTTAATGGATATATAAACCAATTACGCTAAAGTATTTATAACCTGATTGACATGATTGGGGGGCTTGCAAAAATTAGCTTTTTAAATAGGTTGTTTTTTTGCGTCAGATGCTTTTTAAGCAGTGCACATTGCAGAAAAAGAGGTGTAATAACGGCGGCCGGTGATTTATCTTTTGAATGTTTAACCAACTATAAATATAATTTATGAAACCACAATTACTTAAAGTTTCAACCAAACCAGCTCAATCTTTCAGTGTGCGCCGTGATTTGATTCCTCAGTTTAATAATCTGTGGCATTATCATTCAGAGGTGGAATTGATACATATTAAAAAAGGGGAGGGAACGCAATTTATAGGCGATAGCATAACACAGTTTGCAGCCGGTGATGTGGTACTTATCGGCGCTCAGTTGCCACATCACTGGCGGTTTGATGAAGCTTATTTTAAAGAAGACTCTGATAAAACTGCAGATATAAGGGTGGCACATTTCTCCGAAAATTTTTGGGGAGATCAATTTTTGCAGCTACCAGAAAATAAATTGCTGAAAGACGTATTTGAAAAAGCCCGCCGCGGGATAAAAATAAATGGTAAAGCAAAAGTTGTTGTTGCAGATATATTGGAGAAAATGTTAAGCTGCACGGGTTCGGAAAGAATTATTTTATTGATGGAAGCCTTAAATGCCATTGCATCCTGCAATAACGTGACACTGCTTTCTTCTATCGGCTTCGGAAATAATTCCGGATTGACGGATAATGAGCGTATTAAAGCGATATATGAATATTCGATGGCCAACTTCAGAAATAAGATACATCTTGAAGAAATTGCGGCCATTGCATACGTTAGTCCTAACTCATTTTGCCGTTATTTTAAATCGCACACGCAAAAAACTTACTCCCAGTTTTTAATTGAACTAAAGGTAGGCCACGCTTGTAAATTGCTTATCGAAAATAAAGTAGTTATTAAACAATTGTGTTACGAAAGCGGGTTTAATAATTTTGCCAGTTTTCATAAGTTCTTTAAACAAATTACGGGTAAAAGCCCGCTGACCTATCAGCGAGAATTTACACAAAGTGTTCAGTAAGGTTAATTTGCAAACCGGGCAAATTGACTGACCGGACAAAACCAAAGCCCACGCAAAACACGGAGCTTTGGTTTTTTTGTAAGTGATGCTATTATCTGTGCCTTGCCTTAAACTGAGCTATATAAAGTGAGGCAGGTACAAGCCCCTTACTATTCCGGCCTTCCCAATATCCGTCATTACGATCTTTGAAATGGCCGGCGTTTTTACCTCCCTGCAGGCCTATGCAATAGTTCTGCCCGCTAACCCAGGGTTGTTGCACTGCCACCTCAGATGCGGCACAGTTCCAAAGCACCTGGGTTACGCCGCTCCAGCCATGGCCGCTACCCATATTTCCCCTGTCCTGTACATTGATCTCACCATCGGTTACAATATTGTCAAACAATGTCCCGCTTGCCCACCGGTGATGCGGGCCGATATCAGCATGTGTTTTACTTGCAGTACAGTTGTAAAAAACATTGGGTCCGCAAACTCGTGCTCCGGTAACGTAGTCATGCCTCCCGTCTTCGGCATGGCAGTTCATAAACAAGTTGAGCTGGCCTGTATTGTTAAATGAATATCGTCTCCCGCCCGTGATGATCGACTTTGCATCGGTGCATTTACAGTTTATTACAGTAATGTTACGCGACCCCTCCTCTGTACTTACGCACGCATAACCAAAATAGCGCGAAGCAACGTTGCTTACCCAGCCATTTTCGGTATTTCTGATGGCTATTGCTTTCCAACCATGATTTTCGTCAACGTCACCCGCATATTCCGACTCAAAATAAATATTTTCAATGCCAACTTCGTCAATGCGACCGGCAAACGTATATTTATAAATGGCACCTCCTCCATATTTTGTCTCCATTTGCATTACAACAGGGTTATCTATATAAACTGTATTGCCTTCAACTTTTGTAATGGTACGCTCGTAACATAAATCATATTCACTCGCCTGCCACTGTTTTGTGCCCGGACGCGCTACTATTTGGTCCATTTTGAGGTCATGTATCCAGTTTGTTGTACCCGGCCGAAACATGATTATTCGATCGCCGGCCTTATAACCTGACGCCGATTCAACATGAAAAGATTTTGTGCCAACAGGGACAAAATTGTCGCTGATTTTAACCCGCGTTCCTCTTACCTCCGTTATTGAACCTGTACCTCCTACATTAAGCAGCGTGCGCTGGCCGGCACCTGTTGCAATAATACAAGTACCGTCTTTGGTTGAGCCTTCGCCTCTGAGCACAATACCGCCTGCGCTTATGTTCAAGCTTCCCGGAACCTTATAAACTCCTTTTTTTAACAGGATTGCACCGCGATAACCATTAACATCGGGTGTACGCCTGGCCACTTCGTCTATCGCATTCTGTATTACCTGCTGCCCATCGCCATTTGCCGGAGGGTCTACCGTTTTAACAACCGGTATTTCAGGCAGAGGTTTATCACCTTCATGATATCCAACCCGGCTAAAATCAGGTAATATATTTCCTTGGTCATCCGGATGGTAGGTAAGAGATCCGTCAGCATTTAACGTTACTAATTTAGATTGCCATTCTTTTTTATTCTTAAATGCAAGTGATGTTAACGCAGCTATTGAAATGATAATTGTACTTTTAAAAAAGCGTGTTTTCATGATGTAATAATAATTGTGGTATTTAATCCACAGGCTTAAGCCAGATGGTTTTTAAATTACGCGCTAATAATATTTTAATCATTCCATTTTATTGGCTTGTTGTTCAACGTAAATAACACCATCATTTTTGTTACACGATTGATATATGATTTATAGAATATAGATTACAGCGCCTTAGACACCTCATTGTAAAGCTGCATATCGGAGATTCGCAAGGCTTTGATCATGCCATTATTACTATTCTAAGTGATGTAAGACTCCGGTGCAATAGCGACGTCATCACCATTCACCGAATTGTATGGTCAATGCTTTCGAAGTTCTTCAACAAATTATGTAAGTCATGACTTTGTGAAGTTTTACGGTGTCAGCGCCGCTATCGGAAAAAATCCCTCCAAATAAAAAAAAGGCATTTTTTCGTCAAAAATGCCCTTTTAAAACTTGTGCGGCCACCTGGGCTTGAACCAGGGATCAAAAGATTATGAGTCTTCTGCTATAACAAGCTGATCGATAGGTGCTTAGCTATTTTTCATCCTTTTTAAAGGATGAATTTGCTTTTTTTAAAATTCTCTTTCGGTTATTCCATTTTTTGAAACGACCTTCCAATTTCTTATTTACTTGCGTCTATGATAGAACCGATTATGAGTCTTTTACTCTATGGTAAGATATGGAAGCGAGTAAAATTTTTCATTGTAGGATGAAAATTGTAAATTGCTCCTTATTATACTGAAAATTTAATTGTTTTACAAAGGTTTTACAGTATAATATTTTCCTTTGTCAAGTATTTGTAAATAAGGCTATTGTAGATCACGTCGTTAAGATTGTGGTTCTGAGGGACGCTTGTGAGGCTACTTATGCAACACTCTATATTGTGTTTCATCTAATGCGACAGTTATAATTTACATGTAACATATTTTACTTTTTAGTTTTATCGCATTATATATAATTCATTATTTCACTGCCGCTGTACTACAACTGGCCATTAAATGATTGGATTACAGCTATTTTAAAATACGATTATTTCATTTTTGGCGAGCATGGTTAATGTAACTATTATAAAAATTGTCTTCACGTGTTGACTATAATGGCTATCCTCGGTATCAACATTTAACAAATATCGTCGACTTAGTATTTATTTAACCAAAACATCTCAAAACTTGTAACCTGTTTGAATCTAAATTTTAAGTTGCGTTTTGTATGTTTGTGTATAACCTAATGACCATTGATGCCAGATATTGCCTTACCCCGGAGATTCGAAGAACAATTAAAAGGAAATAATCAGTTACTCGGCGTGATTTACACTGTTTTAGCCGAGTTTGGACAAATCCTTGACGAAAATAATTTATATTTTTTTGAAGAATATACAGATCATGGGGTCCGGCACATACAAAAGGTGTTATACTCAAGTGAACATCTGATGACAACGGAAACGGACGATATCATCGGACCGAAAAGTATAACCTATTATGTCTTGACTGTCATCCTGCACGATATTGGCATGCACCTGAGACCGGAAGGATTTAGTCGTTTGATCAACGGCGAATATGATTCCATAAGAATTACGGACCTTGACCATAAAACATGGGCTCAATTGTGGGGCGAATATCGGGAGGAGGCCAGGCGATTTAATGACAAACAATTAATCGCGATTTTTGGAGGCCAGGATTTTGTCGTAACAGCGCCTGACTTTTCAAATCCCGATAAACTTAACGGAAGTGACCGCAAATTGATCGGTGAGTTTATCAGACGGCATCATCCAAGACTAGCGCACGAAACGGCTCTACACGGTTTTCCCGGTAGTAACATCATGAAATTTGCAACCGGCCTTTCGCTGCAGGACCGGGACCTAATTGGATTTATAGCCAGAAGCCACGGCATGGGACTACGCGCATCTGCAGACCATTTACAAACGATGTTTGACAAACGTGCTGCAAAAGTTCCATTAGGTGTGCATGCTGTATATCTGATGATTTTATTGCGGCTGGCGGACTATCTTCAGATAGAAAGTGACCGGACTTCCGTCATCCTGCTTGGATTGCGCACGTTGAACAGTGTGTTATCGCAAAAGGAACATGCCGCTCATCTGGCTGTGAATCATGTAGACCATGATTATCAGGACGATTCTGAGCGGATTTTTGTAGATGCGACTCCGAAAACAAGCGAGTTGTTTTTTAAGCTCAAAACGCTAATCGATAGCATTCAATACGAATTTGACCAGTCATGGTCTGTGTTGGGTGAATTGTATGGTAAAGTTGACAAGAAACCGGCCATCAGGTTTCGTCGAATGATGAGTAACCTGGACGATCCTAACTTTGTAAACAAACTGGATTATGTTGCAGATGTATTTAAAATCCAGGCAAACGACGAACTGGTCAAATTGCTGATCGCGCCTTTATACGGTGATGACCCCAGCTATGGCATTCGCGAATTGCTGCAAAATGCGCTGGATGCCTGCCGGGAACGGGAAACTGTTGAACCGGATAGTTTTGTATATGATCCTGAAGTAAAAATTGCGTTAGAAAGGAAGGACGATCAATACATTGTTTGCATAACCGACAATGGGATCGGTATGGATACCCAAGTCATCAAAGAATTTTTTCTGCGTGCTGGTGCTTCCTTTCGAAACAGTCATACCTGGCGTAAGCTTTTTGAGAGGACTGACGGAAAGCACAAAGTGAGGCGAAGCGGGCGTTTCGGGATTGGTGTATTGGCCGCATTTCTTATCGGTTCGGAAATTGAAGTCAGGACGAGAAAACTCACGGCTTTAACAGGTTTCAGTTTTAGAGCAAGTATGACTGCAGAAATCATTGACGTCAAAAAGGATGCAACTATACCGGTTGGTACCCAAATCGTCATACAAACAACCAGAGAAATCTATAATCGCTTAATGTCCGTTCAGAAAACCAAGTCATCGACGATACGCTGGTTTGACTGGTATACTTTGAACCGCCCCAAAGTGATTTATGAATTTAATGGAGAAGTTATCAGTATTGACCGGTACAATCCGGACGCAGGTGATGATCTTCCTTTAAATTGGCACACGCTTGAATCTGATGGTTATGATCATATCTTATGGTCTTACGATTCTAAAGCTAATCCTGCCAAACTCACTTGCAATGGAATCATTGTGCCGCAGGATCCGGGCAATAACGGGTTACGATTTGGAGCATTAACGCATCTTCCTAAAATATCGGTTTTTGACAGTAAAGGAAATTTTCCTCTCACCTTAAATAGAAATGCTTATTCTAATAAATTCACCTTTGCAGAGGATCTGGAGAGAGATGTATACAAAGACTTTATAGCCTATTTATTAAATGTTAATATTCGTTCGAAAATAACTGATAAGTCTTTACAATTGGTTAAACAGCGATTAAATTATAATGGTTTGTTAAATCAGGCTTCAGTTGAAGGGTTTTCTTATGGCGCGCTGGCTTACACGACGACAGTTATGCAGTCTTTGTTATGTTATCCTTTACTGGGGAAATTAGGTTTCCTGTTAGACTATTCCTACTGTGTCAGAAAAGTGCGTCCTAAGGGCTTATTTATACAGAATGACGGAAAAGAACTTTCCATTAAGGGCCTGGATATCCAGGACCGTTTTATTAAATATTCGACTTATTCGCTAGAAACTAATATCGAATACAAAGCGGTTATTGAACCCAAGCAATCCACCCAGTCGACAGCACGCGCCATGTTCTTTTTAAAGAAAACCACTTATGATCATTTATTTGATGATGAAATTCGCAGGCTCAGCAAATCATTTAAAAGGAGTACGAAAGAGATCTACCGGGATGAAAACTGGGTGGTAATGAACGTTCAGTTGCCCTGGCAACCGATCATTAGCCAAACTTTCTTAAAAGAACATGCTGATCAAATCAATTTAATCCGTGAATACGAAATGGAGCCTGCTACAAAGGGTAATCTTGTTTTTAACGACCTGCTGGAGCGCTACCTCGGAAGAGATCCGGTGATTCCTTATAGCATGGAAAAACGCCGCACCAAATTTCCATTAGCTTTTGAAGAATTGGCCGGTTATATGAAGAAATACGAGTAGTCCGGCTTATATGAAAAAGAAGAACCCTTTTGAACCGGTTGTGTTTAACGATGAAAAGAAGCTAGCCAGTTTTATCGAAAAAGCGGATGACACAATCAATTTCTTAAATTGCACAATCGAGATTCAAGGGGACATCGGTGCCTATCTGACTACTTCCGCTATGGAAGGTGTAGAACCGCTGCGGCCGGATGAACAAGGTGGCGGTGCGATTGGATGGCTATTTCCCGGCCTATTTATATCCAATGTTCGTTTTACCAAACCCGTCGTTTTCGGCCAATGCTATTTTCCAGGGACGGTCTATTTTAACCACGTTTATTTTGAGGCTGGCTGCACGTTTATTGACACCGAATTTGGAAGCGATGTGAATTTTCAATCCGTTCATTTTGCAGCATTACTGCAATTCAGATCGGTTAAGGCGAAACGACACGTTGAGTTTAGTCGGTGCCATATCGTTTCACAGGAGATCGGTTTTCGTAACGGTCTTTATGAGGACGGGCTTTCGTTCAACAGGACGCGGGTGGAGGGAGAACTCGATTTGGCTGACTCAACTATCAGCGATATCTTTTTGATGACAGAATGTGAAATCGCCGGTAAATTAAGTTTGTCCAATACAACCATTGATCGGCTCCAGCTCATTGGAAAAGAAAAAAACCGACTATCAAAATTTTCTTTAGCAAATGCTACTGTCAAAGGACAAGTACAATTGAATCGGGTTGAAATCAACGATACCTTCCAATCGGAATGGGCGATTTTTAACGACTCGGTTTTTTTGGATAATTGTCGCTTTAATAACAATTGTTATTGGCAACATGCCGTTTTTGAAAAGCTTGTTCATATTGCCAAGTGTACTTTTTTAAACGAATTGAATTTCGCTTATGTATATTTTAATGGAAATGTTGGCATTCAGCGGACAGATTACCGGCATGCAAAAGTATATTTTGATAGTGCAAATTTC
>JBQCIS010000317.1:0-2974 GCA_051953515.1 Mucilaginibacter sp. | reverse complement strand
CTTGTACTTACCTATGGCGAACCACTTGAAGCGCCATTGGAAAGCACGGCAGAACGTTTTCTGCGCGAAACCATCCAGTACTGGCGCTTATGGATAAAACATTCCTCAATTGCCGGTTTCTTTCAGCCCTATGTTATCCGTTCTGCATTGGCATTAAAAATACACCAGTTTGAAGATACGGGGGCAATTATAGCGGCAAGTACCACCAGCCTGCCTGAATCGCCGGGAAGCGGGCGAAACTGGGATTACCGTTATTGCTGGCTGCGCGATACGTATTATGTGATCACAGCGCTTAATCACATAGGGCATTTTGAGGAAATGGAGAAGTATTTTAATTATGTAACTGACATTTCCTTTGCCGAGGATAAGCGTTATCAGCCACTTTATGGCATCACCGGTAAAAAAACACTTACTGAAGAAATACTTACCGATCTGGATGGTTACATGGGCAACAAGCCTGTGCGCATCGGTAACCAGGCTTATGAGCACATCCAGAATGATATTTACGGGCAGGTACTGATATCAATGCTGCCCCTCTATACCGATCACCGCTTTATTTTTTCTGAACGAAAAGATTCTGCCCGCTGGATAGAGTTTTTGCTAAGCAAGATTGAAGCGACTATTGATGAAAAAGATGCCGGCATTTGGGAGTTCAGGAATATGGCCAATATCCATTGCTACAGTAACCTGTTTCAATGGGCAGGCGCAAATGCTGCCGAGAAAATGGCGCGCACCATCAATCATAAAACATTAATTAAAAAAGCCATCACCCTTAAAAATAAAGCCGCTAAACATATTGAAAGCTGCTATGATCCCGAACGCAAGGTGTACACCAATGCGGCCAAAGGCGATGCCCTGGATGCCAGTACGCTGCAATTAATCATGATGAATTATCTCGATCCGGCTTCTGAACGGGCGCGTGACCACCTGGCTGCCGTAGAGCAAGTATTGAAAGGAAAAAAAGGATTGTTTTACCGATATTTATACAAAGATGATTTCGGCAAGCCTAAAACAACCTTTCTGATCTGTGCATTCTGGTACGTAGAGGCACTGGCAGCTGTTGGCAGGCTGGATGATGCAGTTAAGGAGTTTGAAAACCTGCTGCAATTTAGCAATCACTTGTTGCTTTTCAGTGAGGATGTTGATGAGAACGATGGCAGCCAATGGGGAAATTTCCCGCAGGCATATAGTCATGTGGGGTTAATGAACGCAGCTTATCGCATCGCCATGAAAATGGATAGACCGATATTCCTGTAAGGAAAATTGGCGCAACGCCTGAAGTAAAGCTGTCATGATGATAAACTGCGTCATTGCAAGATGTGAGCAGGAAAGAGCGAGCGCAACAACGTGGCAATCTGTTTATCAATCCTTCAAAAACTCAAGTACTATCTGTGCCGTTGCCTGGGGTATTTTGCTGCCGGGTTTAGCCATAAAAACCTCTCCGATACATTGGCCATGATAGCCCGGAAATACGGCAACATGAGCATTAGGTATCAGTCGGCCTAACTCTGCGGCATGTTCTATAGGTACAACGTCTTTGTCATTTACCATGATCAGTGTTTCGGCTTTTATGGAGCTGATCAGTTCATCAGGTATATCTTTAAAAACTTTCATTCTGTCCCGGTCTTTTTCAAACATGTTTTGCAGCAGGTTTTGGTCGGGGGTTACTTCCAAAAAAGCTTTATGGTATGGAGCAGGCATATCGTTGATAGTGGCATTATCAAAACCTTCAAAAAAGCCTTTGGGGAAGCCTGATAATTTGGATGAACCTGCAAGGTTGATGATCTTATGTACCAACTCCGGATGACGGATGGCTATTTGCATAGTTGTTGTGCCTCCGTTACTGAAGCCAAAAATATTTGCCTTTGCTATACCGAGATAATTTAGTAATGCAGCCACATCATCAGCATCCTGCTCAAAGGATTCGGGTGCGTTGCGGTCGCTTGTGCGGCCGTGTGCCTGCAGGTCGACAGCTATGAGCTTACCATAACTTTTGATCAGTGGGATAAATGCACCGAATGAGGTATGCATAGTTGAACCGCCGCCATGTATCAGTACCAGGGGAATTTCGCCTTCGCCATAAGTTTCATAATACATTTTTATGCCATTTACAGGCGCGTAACCGGAGGTTGTTGGCTTTTCCATATTATTGGAGCTTTTGTTCAAGTGTTGCTGTGGCGATAAATTTATAAAAATTCAAAAGTAAATCCCTGCATTTAACCTACAAGAAAACAATACTATTTATGGGTTGTAGTTAATAATAAACTACGCTATGAAAAGATTAATGATTACCGCTTGCCTGTTAGGTATTCTGGCGTTTGCAGCATGTAAAGGCAACCCGAATACAACATCAGGCGACTCATCTGGTACGGGTACCGCCGGGGCAAGAGTGCCGGGAAATACCGTCAGTGATACCACACACAGTGGCTCAGTGCCCGGGGCGCCAAGCGCTGATACTACCCAAAAATTGGATACCGTTACTAAAAAATAACTCATACACGGCTTTACTTATGCCATATAAGCGCAAAAACTACTAATTGGCACAGATTGTGTTTCTTTTAAGTTAAATCTATCGATATGAAAAAGGCAAGTTTAATAATTATAGCAGGCGTTTCCGCATTAATGATGCAGGCCTGTAACCACCGTCCAAAGGTTCCGGACTCGGTAAAAGAAGCCGACAGTACCAATGCGGCCAATGACACACCCAGAGCAGATACAGATAAACGTACACAGGCTGAAGTAAATGATAATGACGATGCCAAATTTGCGGTAAAAGCGGCAAGCGGTGGTTTATCTGAAGTTGAATTGGGAAAACTTGCCATTAAAAAAGCGCATAATGCCAGCGTCCGTGCTTTTGGTGCAATGATGGTTGCAGATCATAGCAAGGCAAATAAGGTATTAACAGCGCTGGCAGATTCTGATCATCTGAGCCTGCCTCAGTATCCTGGTAACAAGGAAGAAAAACTAAGTGACG
>JBQCIS010000316.1:0-14721 GCA_051953515.1 Mucilaginibacter sp. | reverse complement strand
AAGCTGATAGTAGCGGTTTTTATCGACCTGAACATTGGGATGAACCGTACGGGCATTTACCCTGAAGATGCGGTGGAATTGTACCTGGTTTGCGCAGCTTTGCCGGGTCTCAATGTAAGGGGGCTGCATGCTTATGATGGTCATGTGCATGACGCTGATCTGTACAAACGTATAAAACATTGCAATAAATGTTACGAGGCAGTTACCAAACTGCAAAGGCGATTGCGAAAGAAAGGTCATGAACCGGTTATCATTGCAGGTGGTTCGCCTACGTTCCCGATACATGCCCCCCGGGAAGAAATTGAGGTTAGTCCGGGGACATTTATTTATTGGGACAGGAGTTATCAGTTAAATTGCCACGAGCAGCCATTTCTAACGGCAGCTTTGATTGTAGCGAGAGTAGTTTCATTGCCAACGCCTACAACCATTTGTATTGATTGCGGGCACAAATCTATTGCATCGGAAAATGAATTGGGTAAACGTATCTATTTCCTGAACGCGCCTGAACTGAAGATGATAGGTCACAGCGAGGAACATTTGATAGCTAATGCCTGTGAAAAGCATCATTACAAAGTAGGAGATGTGCTATATGGGTTGCCATATCATATTTGCCCCACTGTAGCTTTATATGAACGCGCTATCACTATTGAAAACAATCATGCCGCCGGCGAATGGAAAAATATCGCCCGCGACCGCAAGATTACTCTATAGAGACGCAATACTTTGCGCCTCTATTTTGATTTTGATATAATCATTCTTACCAGATGCAGAGTTTTACCTCTCTACATAAATAAAACGAAATGTTCATTATCGATGCCCATTTAGATCTCGCCATGAACGCCATGGAGTGGAACCGCGACCTGCGGTTGCCTGTTTCTGCCATTAACGAGCGGGAAGCAAATCTTACCGATAAACCGGATAGGGGTAAAGCCACCGTTTCTTTACCCGAACTACGTCGTGGTAAGATTGGTCTGGTGGTGGCAACGCAGATAGCACGTTTTGTAAAACCAGATAGCTGGCTGCCCGGATGGAACTCGCCCGAACAGGCATGGGCACAAACACAGGCACAACTGGCATGGTATAAAGCCATGGAAGAAGCCGGCGAAATGGTACAGATAAACGATGCGCAAAGCCTTGAAAAGCATATGCACCTTTGGTGCGACGGTACGACTAATGATAAACCCATCGGCTATATTTTAAGCCTGGAAGGTGCGGATTCTATCGTAACTATTAAACACCTGGAACGGGCTTATAATTACGGTTTGCGGGCGGTAGGTCCGGCACACTATGGCCCGGGTAGGTATGCGCAAGGTACGGATGCAACAGGTTTTATGGGTGAAGCCGGGCGCGAATTGCTTAGGGAAATGGAACGCCTTAATATTATTCTCGATGCTACACATTTGTGTGATGATAGTTTCTGGGAAGCGATGGACCATTTCCATGGCCATGTTTGGGCCAGCCATAGCAATTGCCGCGCGCTGGTTGATCATAACCGGCAATTTACTGATGAGCAGATAAAGGAACTGATCAGCCGCGGCGCCGTTATTGGTGCGCCAATGGACGCCTGGATGATGGTGCCCGGATGGGTGAGAGGGAAATCGGCACCAGGAGAAATGAACTGCAGTTTAGAAGTAATGATAGATCATATCGACCATATTTGTCAAATAGCAGGTAACGCATCGCATATTGGTATAGGCTCCGATTTGGATGGCGCCTTTGGCCGCGAGCAATGCCCTTATGATCTGGAAACCATTGCTGATGAACAAAAGATACCAGGTTTACTCAGAAAGCGCGGCTACACGGATTCCGATATTGACAATGTAATGTATGGTAATTGGCTAAGGTTTTTGAGAAACGCCTGGAAATAGTTTGCAGCTACAATGGGCAGTTATGTTTTTTCTGCAACCTGCAAATAATCAACTGCGAACGGTTTGCTATATTAGCCTATCTATCTGAAGCAAATGAATGCAGAACAATCTCGTCTTGAACAAAATAATGGTTGGAAAAAATGGGGACCTTATGTAAGCGACCGCCAATGGGGCACCGTTCGCGAAGATTACAGCCCTAACGGTGATGCCTGGAGCTATATTACCCATGATATGGCCCGTAGCAAGACCTACAGATGGGGTGAGGAAGGGATTGGTGGTATATGCGACGACAAGCAACTGCTTTGTTTTGCTGTTGCACTGTGGAACAAGAAAGATCCTATATTAAAAGAACGATATTTTGGCTTAAGTAATCCGGAAGGGAATCATGGCGAGGATGTAAAGGAGCTGTATTATTACCTTGATAATACACCCACGCATTCGTACATGAAAATGCTGTATAAATACACGCAGCAAGCCTATCCGTATACATGGCTGGTGGATGAGAATAAACGCCGGGGCAGGAACGACCCTGAATTTGAGCTGATAGATACCGGCCTGCTGAATAACGATGAATATTTTGACGTGTTTATTGAGTATGCCAAAAACACGCAGGACGATATCCTGATAAAAATATCTGTTCATAACCGTAGCAAGCAGGATTGCAGCCTGAATGTATTGCCTACCGTTTGGTTTCGCAACACCTGGGAATGGGGCTATGATAACTATGTGCCGGAACTCACTGCTGACTCGCACGGCATAATCGAAATATACCACCATGATCTTGGCCAGATGTGGCTGAATGGCGAGGGATCGCCGGAGTTGCTGTTCTGCAATAACGAAACCAATTCCAAACGCCTGTATAATTATGATAACGGCAAACAATACTATAAGGATGGTATAAATGATTACATCGTAAACGGCGCGGCTACTATCAATCCTAAACAAACCGGTACAAAGGCAGCCATAAACTTCGATTTGAATGTTAAAGCCGGGCAATGCAGTGTTATACGGTTACGCTTGTCAAAAAATGCGAGGAATGGTTTTGACAACTTCGATGAAATATTCAATGCACGTGTAGCCGAGGCAAATGAGTTCTATGCCGGTATTCAAAAGAATAATAGCAGCGATGATGCCAAACTTATACAGCGCCAGGCCTTTGCAGGTATGCTGTGGACAAAACAGTTTTACTATTACGACATTCATCAATGGCTTAACGGGGACCCCGCAAGCCCGGCGCCTCCTGACTCACGTTTGACCGCGCGAAATAGTAAATGGACACACCTGAATACCATGGATATAATTTCCATGCCCGACAAATGGGAATATCCGTGGTTTGCCTCATGGGATTTGGCGTTCCATTGCCTGCCTTTATCGCGTATTGATATGGATTTTGCCAAAAAACAATTGGTGCTCTTAGTGCGCGATTGGTATATGCACCCCAACGGCCAATTACCTGCGTATGAATGGGACTTTGGCGATGCTAATCCACCGGTACATGCTAAGATAACCTGGGAAATATACAAAACCGACAAAGCCCAAAATAACGGTAAGGGTGATATCCCTTTCCTCGAACGGATCTTTCATCGTCTGATGATGAATTTTACCTGGTGGGTAAACCGAAAGGACGCGGCCGGCAATAACGTTTTTGAAGGCGGATTTTTGGGGTTGGATAATATTGGGGTGTTTGATCGTAATTCACGGCTGCCATACGGCGAAATTCTTGAACAGGCCGACGGCACCAGTTGGATGGCTACTTATTCGCTCAATTTGCTCCGCATTGCTGCCGAGTTGGCCAACTACAACAAAGTCTACAGCGATATTGCTTCCAAGTTTTTTGAGCACTTCATTTATATCGCGGGAGCCATGTCAAACATTGGTAATAATAACGAAGGGCTTTGGGATGATAATGATGGTTTTTATTACGATCAGTTGCGTCTGCCGGATAACAGCACAATAAAAATGAAGATCAGGAGCATAGTGGGGCTTAGCCCCCTGTTTGCCTGCGAGATATTGGAAGAGGATGATATCATGAAAAACCCCATTTTTAAAGGCAGGATGGATTGGTTCTCTAAAAACCGCCCCGACCTCGCAGGGCTTGTGTCGCGCTGGAATGAAACCAAAAGCACGGGTAAACACATGATTAGTTTGCTGCGCGGGTATCGCATGAAATGCCTGCTCAAATACCTGCTGGATGAGAATGAATTCCTTAGCGAGTATGGTATCCGATCGGTGTCAAAATATCATCTCGAACACCCGTATAGTGTAGCAATTAATGGTGACGTATTCACTGTTAAATATACGCCTGCCGAAAGCGACAGCGGCTTATTTGGAGGTAATAGCAACTGGCGCGGGCCGATTTGGATGCCTATCAATTATCTCATTATTGAAAGCTTACAACGCTTTTATCAATATTATGGCGACGACTTTAAAATAGAATGTCCGACAAACTCTGGCGTTTTTATGAATTTAAGCGAGGTTGCAGCAGAACTATATAAACGCGTTTCCAATATATTCCTTCGTGGCGATAACGGAAAACGCGCGGTATTTGGCGGATATGATAAGTTTCAGTATGATGCCGCTTTCAAGGATTATATCCTTTTCCATGAATACTTTGATGGCAACAATGGAAGAGGAGCGGGCGCATCACATCAAACCGGGTGGACCGGTTTAATAGCGGTGTGTCTGCATTATATACAGGAAATGATGGACAATCCTTAAAGAATCATTTCGTTTGCTGAGTCTGTTTTGGCAACTCGTCAATCAGTTTAGAGTACGCGTATGCAGAATACCGATATCCGGGATGCTGAAAATGCAATCAGTATGGGTTTAAAGCTTTTTTAAACCTCGTAAGTTTGTATTAAACTGTTACTGCTGATTTTTCGGCTTCTTATTCACAGCTCTTATCGCTTTCACTTGTGCTGTTGTTATATGCAGTGCTTTGTTGCCAAAACTATTACGCACATAGGTAAGCACATCGGCGATCTGCTGATCGGTTAAATAATCATGTGAAGGCATATTGTTGGAATATGTGTTTCCTTCAATCTCCACGTCTTCATTAAAGCCGTTCAGTACAATCTTTATCAGCCGCGTTTTATCGCCCAATATGTATTCGGTTTTAATCAGCGGCGGATTCATATTCGGTATGCCTCCACCATCCGCCTGGTGGCATGAGAGACAGTTATCTGCATATACTTTTTGCCCACGAATTAAGGCAGCTTTAAGGCTGTACTTATGGATTACACGGCGGTGCCTAACCTGTGCTTGCAGGCATAGCGTAAACGTCGTTAATACTGAAACTACTACGGTAATCTTTGCGATATATCTCATTAGCGATTATTTGTTGTAAGTGATCTTATAAATTGCTCCGGTGTTGTCATCACTCACATACAACGAACCATCAGGGCCCTGTGCCAAGCCGCAAGGGCGATGTTCTGCACGGCCTGATTCTTTTTGTTGTTGTGTTCCCGCGAAACCATCTGCAAAAATTTCCCAATGGCCGTATGGTTTACCATCCTTAAAAGGCTGGAATACTACAAAGTAGCCAGCCTGTGGCGCAGGGGCCCTGTTCCATGAACCATGGAAGGCTATAAAAGCGCCATTCTTGTATTTTTCGGGGAATTGGTTCCCGGTATAGAACAGCAATCCGTCAGGTGCCAGGTGACCTGGGAAGGCAACAAGGGGATCGATATATTTGTCTTCAACAGTTTTAACACCATCGCCGCCATATTCAGGGGCCAGCATTTTTTTATGTAGTTCTTCGTCGTAATAAATGTATGGCCAGCCGGCGTTATCGCCTTCTTTCAATGCATACAAACATTCGGCGGGTTCAACGGCCGATTTCTGTACAGAATAATATTGCGGAAAAAGATCATGTAACTGATCACGGCCATGCTGCATTACGAACAACTGGTTATCCTGCTGGTTCCAGTCCAAACCTACAACATTGCGTATACCTTTTGCATAATGTACCCCATCGCCATAATGTTGGTTGGCTTTATCAGCCTTAAACTTCCAGATACCGCCTGCAGAGTCGAGAATAGGGCAGCCGGGCTGACCCATAGAACCCTTTACACGATCTTTAAATTGGCATGAATTGGAATAAGCGCCCACATTTACATAAATATTACCATCGTTATCCAGTACTATTGATTTCGATTCATGTTCGCGGCGGTTTAATAAACCATCAACAATCTTCTCCGGCGACTCTGGATTAATCACTTCATATTTATCATTCAGCTTATACCGATAAACGTCCTCGTCTGATGATGCATATAAATATCCATTTTTTATATACATGCCAGTACCTCCATATTTCCCAAAACCATTAACTACTTCAGCTTTGCCATCGGTTTGGTGCAACTGCAATATCCCCTTGCCATCTTTTGCACGGTTAAGCTTTACATAAATATCATTATTAGCTGCAACTGCTATATGGCGGGCATGGCCGATGTTATTGATCAACATATCAGCCTTAAAGCCGGATGGTAGAGTTAAGCCCGCATTTGTGGCATCGGTTGGCGTTGTGTTTTTTTGCGTTTGTGTAAGTACTAAAGCCGGTAATACAGCCAGCGGAAGTACCAGCGACAATAAGCTGTTTATTTTCATGATGATAGCGGATTGATGCAGTAAAATTAATTTAATTGCTGCCAAAATATAAAATATGTTTTGTACTAATATGGTTACAAACAGCCCTTTCGTGAATAATACGCACAAATGATAAACCAGTATTAACAGGGTCTTTATTTATGATATATGATCGTAATAACATATTGAAATTGAACGACTATTTTGTGTTTTTTTTTGAATTTAAATTTTGATTTTAGTTATATATCAAAATTATATTTTAAAGATATGCTATTATGTAAAATATTTGGAAGTATTATTAAACCTTTAAAATTTACCATCGTCTTATTTATATAAAATTTAAAACGGGAAAAACCGGGGCACCAGGCCAAAGTAATTACGGCTCGGGTTTTACCAACTAAAAACTTAATAAGATGAAAAAGTTAACTATCATATCAGCAATAGCATTAGGCGCTTTATTTTATAATACTGCAAATGCACAAATAAGGTTACATGTGGGTTTAAACCTTTGGCCAAACAGGGTTTATGTACGCCCAGCTCCGGTAGTAGAGACTTCACCTGTAGTGTACGAGACTGAAGCAGCACCCGCAGACTATGATCCTGATGACGACTATTATTACCTGCCAGATTTTAACGCTTATTATAGCGTAGCTAATCAATGTTATTATTATAATGATGGCGACAACTGGATTTCTACAGCGTATCTGCCAGGCGAATATGCCGATTTCGACTGGAGGTCAGCCCGTCACTTTGAAGTGCGCGCATCACGTCCATACATGCATAACGATTTTTATATGAACAGGTTCCGTGGTACAAATTTTAATTGGGCAAGGTATAATGTTCATCGTGAAGGTTATTACGACGGAGACCGCCATTTCGACAACAGGGGTTATGACCATAGGTTCAATGATCACGATAACCGAGGGTGGTCTGATAACCGTGGGTGGTCTGATAACAGAGGCCGTGGGTTTGATAACCATGAAAACTTTCAGAACCGCGGCCGTGGTTTCGATCACTCTGGTAACCAGAGTTTTGATAACCGCGGTAACGGCGAACGTTTCAATCAGAACAGGGGTGGTTACAATGGCCACGTAATTGCAAACCGCAGGATGTTCTAAAATATAATCCCCTCCATATAAATAGCAGAGCCGCTTGTATTATACCAAGCGGCTTTTGCTGTTTAATGCGCAAATAGTTATGATTAATATTCGCTTGCCTTGTTTAACAGGTCGAGCGTTTGTTTATCAAAATTAAGCTGGGTAGCGTTTATTATGGATTGCAACTGTTCAATACTTGTTGCGCTGGCAATAGGCGCCGTAATACCGGGGCGTGCAAGCAGCCACGCTAAAGCCACGCTTGCCTGAGTTGTTTTAAAGGTTGCCGATACCTCATCCAAAGCATTTAATATCGCTAAGCCACGTTTATCTAAATATTTTTTTACGCCCTGCCCGCGTGCACTTTTCTTCAGATCGGCATCAGAGCGGTATTTGCCTGTTAAAAACCCGCTGGCCAGCGCATAATAAGGGATAACGCCAAGATCATAGGTTTTGCATACATCGGCCAGATCGGTTTCATAATCTTTGCGAGCATACAGATTATATTCAGGTTGTAAGGTCTGGTATACCGCCAATCCGTTGGTATTGCTGATCTCTATAGCCTGTTTCAATCTGTCACCACTATAATTTGATGCTCCAATGGCACGTACTTTACCTTGTTTTATCAGGTGCGTGTACGTTTCCAGTGTTTCGGTTAGCGGTGTTTCCTTATCATCATCATGTGATTGATAAAGGTCAATATAATCGGTTTGCAGGCGCTTTAATGAATCTTCTACAGCTTGTGTAATATATGCTCTTGATAATCCCTTTTTTCCTGGCCCCATCTGTTTTCCAACTTTGGTGGCAATGATCACTTTGTCGCGTTTGCCGCTTTTTCTCAGCCAGTTACCAATAACGGTTTCAGATTGCCCGCCTACACCGTCGTGTTTCCAATAGGAGTATACATCGGCTGTGTCAATGCAGTCGAGGCCGCTGTCAACGTATGCATCTAATATCTTAAAGGATGTTTTTTCTTCAATAGTCCAGTCGAAAACATTACCGCCTAATACCATTGGTCGTATAAATAGTCCGGATTTGCCGAGCGCCCTTTTTTCCATAAACAGAGATTTAGTTTTTACAAATGTAAAGGAATAACAGCCTCGCTTTGCTTGTGTTTGTAACTCCTTTGCAAATTACAGCGGTGTACGGTTATATTTACAGGCATGGAAAACGTAAAGCCCGATTCGCAGATACTGGTTGATATTGTAAAAACCAAAATGCCTTTTGGTAAATATAAAGGCACTTTGCTATGTGATCTGCCAGTTTATTACCTCGAATGGATGAAAAATAAGGGTTTACCTCCCGGAAAGATGGGCATGATGTTATCCACCGTTTATGAGATCAAGATCAATGGATTAAGCACTATCCTTACCGCAGTAAAAAATTCGCTTAATAATAAACCGAAATTCTAAATTACCTGGGCATGACATCTGCCCGGCAAATAGGGGCGTATATTGTTTAAAATTGAGAATTATGAAAAGAACTGTTTTATACATAGCCTGCCTGTTATTACTGGCCGGATGCGCAAATGGACAAAATAATCACTACGCTTCGTTGCCTCAACCCAAACCTGGTGACAAAGTAGCAGACTTTGCCGGAGGTTGTTTTTGGGCGATGAGCGAGGCCATGTCCGAATTAAAAGGTGTTGATGCAGTTGTTTCCGGCTATGCCGGCGGCAATACAGTAAGGCCAACTTATGAAGAGGTATGCAGCGACCAGACCGGTCATGCTGAAACGGTACAGGTATACTATAATCCTTCCGAAATCAGCTACGAAAAATTGGCTGAAGCGTTCTTTTATGCCCATAACCCAACCGAATTGAATTATCAAGGCCCTGATGAAGGTACAAGCTATCGTTCTATAGCCTTTTACCGTACTCCGGAAGAAAAAGCAATACTGGAGGGATTGATTAAAAGGATTAATGCATCAAAAATCTATTCCACTCCAATAGTAACCCAGGTAGTATCTTACAGTACATTTTACCCTGCTGAGAAATACCACCAGGACTATTTTAAACTTCATCCGGATAATGCTTACATCGAAAGTGTATCGCTGCCTAAAGTGGAGAAGATGCGTAAAATGGAGAAAGCGCAGCTGAAGGCAGGGTATTAACCAGCCCTTCCTAAATCCTCCCTTGTAGGAGGACTTAAAAAAAATCGAACACTGAATATTGAATAATGAGGATCGATTTTTCATTTCGATATTCATTATTCAATATTTGGTATGCACAATATAAAGAAGTCTCCCCTTTAGGGGAGATTTAGAGGGGCCTACTCCCCGCGTTTCAAGCCATATTTTTCAATCTTACTATACAGGTGGCTTCGTTGAATATCAATGTCATCCGCGGTTTTTGATACATTCCAGTTATTCTTTTCCAGCTTGAATTTGATGTATTCACGTTCAGCATAGTCTTTGTATTCCTGGAAATTTTTAAACTGATTAAAGTCAGTTTGCGAATTTGTTGCAGTTGTAGCAGATGCGCCATTAGCCTCATAATGAACAGGACCTGCCGGATTAGCAAACGACCGTACATCGGCATCGGTTATAATCTTATCACTTAAAATAATCAAACGTTCAACCATGTTGCGCAGTTCGCGTATGTTGCCCGTCCATGGTAATTCCTTTAAGGCATCAAGGGCCGCTTCAGATATTTTCTTTACAGGCATACCGTATTCCCCGCATATTTCTTCCAGGAAGCTTTGAGTAAGCAGGCCAATGTCATCCTTGCGTTCAACCAGTGGCGGAACATGTATGAGAATAACGCTTAAACGGTGGTAAAGGTCCATACGGAAATTACCGAGTTCTATTTCCTTCAGCAGGTCTTTGTTGGTCGCCGCTACAACGCGCACATCTACATCAATTTCCTTTTCGCCACCAACGCGGGTGATCTTATTTTCCTGTAATGCACGCAATACCTTTGCCTGTGCGGAGTGACTCATGTCTCCAATCTCATCCAAAAATAGGGTACCGCCGTTGGCCGACTCAAACTTGCCGATGCGCTGTTTTACAGCTGAAGTGAACGAACCTTTTTCGTGTCCAAACAATTCGCTCTCAATTAATTCAGATGGTATGGCCGCGCAGTTGACCTCAATTAAAGGTGCGTTTGAACGGTTTGATTTTTCGTGGAGCCAGCGTGCAACCAATTCCTTGCCGCTACCGTTTGCGCCGGTAACCAGTACGCGGGCATCAGTAGGGGCAACTCGGTCTATTGTTTCTTTTATCTTTTGTATGGCCTGCGAGTTACCCAGTATTGGCCTTACTTTAGAAACTTTGCGCTTTAATGTCTTTGTCTCGCTTACCAGGCTACCGCGATCGAGCGCGTTGCGTACGGTAATGAGTAAGCGGTTCAGATCAGGGGGTTTGGAAATAAAATCGAATGCGCCTTTTTTACTGGCCTCAACTGCTGTTTCCACGGTGCCGTGACCGGATATCATGATGAAAGGCAGGTCGGGTTTTATCATTAAACCTTCGGTCAGCACTTCCATGCCGTCCATACGGTTCATTTTAATGTCGCAAAGCACCAGGTCATAATCATTTTTGGCGATCATGTCGAGACCGTCGGGGCCGTTGTCCACATCGTCAACCTGATAGTCTTCATATTCCAATATTTCCCTGAGCGTGCTGCGAATGGCGCGCTCGTCGTCTATAATTAAGATTTTAGCCATTTTTAATGTAAATGTTCAAAAAGAGGTAAATGTAAATAAAGCTAAGTTAGTAAAATATGTATAGAAAATTACACACTTTCATAAATACAAAAAATAACCCCCTCCTGTTTTGCAGAAGGGGGAATTTTTTTCAGCAGCAAACCTGTAAGCCGGGTTCTGTTCCGCATACGCGGCTACTATCATTGATCTTGGCGACATATTGCTATGTCACTCCAGCAACCTACCCATCCTGGCGTACCGGCAGAGCCGGTACAAAAGCGAGTAACTTTCAATATCCAGGACCTATTTGGTCTTTCAACTCCTGAGGTTTACCGCGATTCCGGTCGCCCGGAAAAGCCGTGAGCTCTTACCTCACGTTTTCACCCTTACCCCATCCTGAAGCGGATAAGGCGGTATATTCTCTGTGGCACTTGCTGTCGCCGGCTGCCGGCGCCTTCCGGTTAGGAAGCAGGATACTCTATGTTGCCCGGACTTTCCTCCTCCGCCCGAAAGCAGAAGCGATAGTACGTTTTGCAAATACAAAGGTAAGGAATAATGTGCAGATATGCGGATGGGGAGATGTGCGGATGAAATGTCGTATGTAATTAACTGGTTTATGCGTGTATAGACGCATGATTTTGCGTCTATACTACGAGAGGTCATTTGCAAGCATTCAATGCTTTCACCACCTCGTCCTCGCTCGTAAATCCATTCTTATTTCCAAACGAGTTGCTTACGTAAATAGCAACCTGTGCAATTTGAATGGGCGTGAGCTCTGAAGATGCCGGCATGTTGCTGTCGAATTGTTTGCCTGATACGGTGATCTTGCCTTTTAATCCAAACTTAACGGCACAAGGCAATGATGTTGGATTTGATTTTAGTGCAGTTATATCTGTTAAAGGCGGGATCAATGCGGCGAGGCCTTCGCCTTTATTACCATGGCAGTTCTGGCAATAGGTTTGGTATACCTCACTGCCTTCGGTGTACATACGCTTATATTCAATGCTCTTTTCGTTCTGGCACGAGTAAATCAATACTGCCAGCAATAAGCAAATGCCACTGATAACGCGCAATTTCATTTAGTTTAGTTGGTTGCCGGTTCGGCTTTGAGGGTTTTTATATCATCTATCAACTGGTTCACCTGCTTTATATCAGTGCCGTCGTATGATCCGCGTACACGCCCCAGCTTATCTACCAATACAAAATACCCCTGGTGAACATATCCGCCGGCTACGGTGCTGTCCTGGCTTACGGCTACCAGGTAATCTTTAGCAGCCAGATCATAAACTTTATCCTTATTACCCAGTAAAAACCACCAGCTATTGCCGGTAACACCAAGCTTATCGGCATATTTCTTTAATACAGGCACAGTATCATGCCGTGGATCAATGGTAAACGATACGATTTTTATATCTGCGCTATCTTTAAATGCCTTATATACATTCAGCATATTACGTTCCATGATGGGGCAGATGGATGGGCAGGAGGTAAAGAAAAAATCGGCGACATATATCTTGTTTTTCAGATTCTTACTGCCGGTGCTATCGCCATACTGATTTACGAAGGTAAAATCGGGAATGGTTTGATAAACAGTATCGGTCACCTGCTGGCCGTTCACGGTTTTGGTGACTGCCTGCCTGTTACCATAAATTGGCAATATTTTTTTAGTTCCGGGCTTGCAGGCGGCTAAAGAAAGAAGTGCAACAATAGCAACGTGTATTTTTTTCATTTTTGTTTACTTTTCAATATAAAATCAACAGCAGCCCTGGTTCCGCTTTTCATTAATGAATCAACCCCCACTATCTGCTTTTTCTGCGTATTGAGATAGCTGATGATCTGCTCGTGAGATTTACCGGTAAAATCCGGGTTGAATTTATTCATCCAATCCATCATCACATTATCATTGTCGTCCAGTTTCTTTAAAAAGAAGTCGACCGAATCCTTTAATTCGGGTTTTATGGCGAGTAACTGCTTAAGCTTTGTTCTTACTCGCATATTTTGATCATCGTCAGCCATCACCTTGTCATGAACGGATTTTACGCTGTCAAGCAATGCATTCTCCTGGGCTTTTTCGCTATTACTACATCCCGAAAGAACGGCAAACGTAAATAGGGTGAACAGGATTTTTTTTGTCATAGAAGAAATTTTAAGTGCGGCAAATATCGGTAATAAGTGTGTTCGCCGCAATAAAGTCAGGTCGTTGAAAAGCAATATCGTAAACAAAATTTCAGAAAATTACCTTAAAACGTATATCGGTTAAAAATGATCTGCCTAATATTAAAACATACTGTTAAACGGACGGTTCTGTAAAGAACAACCGATGTCTTATTTTATTAACAGAATGTTAATACTGTCAGCATAATAAATAAATACTACGGCACTAACTTTAATTAAAATTTATAAGGTTATGAAGATTTTATTGAGCCTTAAGAAAATAGTGATGAGTTTACCTGAGTGGATCATGTTCAGGAGTATGCGCTCGTCTTTTATGCATTAAGATTTTGTGCAAGTTTTTCGTTAATACAAATTTAATGTACATTTTGGGCTTTATAATGGCCCGGTCTTGATGGAATATACTACAGAAGAGGATATAATTCTTAACAAAGAGCTTTTTGGTGATGATTTTGTTTGGGGGGTAGCTACTGCTGCGCTCCAGGTGGAAGGATCATGTGATGTTGATGGCAAAGGCAAATCCATCTGGGATGTTTTTTCGCAGAAAAAAGGCGCTATAAAGAACGGCGATAAACCAACCCATGCCTGCGATTTCTACAAACGTTACCGTGAAGACATCGACATAGTAAAAGAACTTAATATCCCCAATTTCAGATTTTCGATAGCATGGTCGCGTATTTTGCCCGAAGGTATCGGCCGAGTTAACCAGGCGGGTATCGACCATTACAACAATGTTATAGATTATTGTTTGCAACAAGGTATTGAACCGTGGATCACGCTGTATCACTGGGATTTGCCGCAAGCGCTTGAGGATAAAGGTGGCTGGACAAACCGCGCGATCGTTGATTGGTTTACCGAATTTGTTTCTGTTTGCGCGAAAAATTTTGGCGATAGGGTAAAACATTGGATGGTGCTGAATGAACCATCCGTTTTTGTTGGTACGGGTTATTTTTTCGGTATACACGCTCCCGGTCGCACAGGCATATATAATTTTTTACCGGCTGTGCATTATGCAGTATTGTGCATGGGCGCAGGAGGCCGTACACTTAGAAGCATTTTGCCCGATGCACAGATCGGTACTACATTTTCATGCTCTTACATTGAGCCTAAAAATAATAAGCCGTGGAATGTGCGGGCAGCTAAGCGTGTTAATGCCTTACTTAACCGTTTGTACGTAGAACCTGTTTTAGGCCTGGGCTATCCTGTTGATGATTTGCCCGTTATTAAGCAGATGGAAAAATACTTTCAGCCGGAAGATGCCGCTAATATGCCTTTTGACTTTGATTTTATCGGCATTCAGCTCTATACCCGCGAAATTGTACGTTATTCCTTCCTTACTCCATATATTCATGCAAGCCT
>JBQCIS010000315.1:0-18477 GCA_051953515.1 Mucilaginibacter sp. | reverse complement strand
TACGATTAATAAGGCAATGATTAATAGATATTCAACATATTCCATTGGTTGTTCCAGTTATAATTAAAAAAGTGATTGTTGATTTTTATTACGATAGCTTTTTTTTGAAGGTTTCTTTTTAGTATTTGCGGGTTTATCAACTTGATCGTTATTCGTCCCTCCAAGACTGGATGAGCCACTTGTTATCAATGTACTTTTGGATGGATATTGCCCCTCAATAAATGCTTTTATTAAAAATGCATGTGAAAGCGGCTTTTTAGGATTCGATATGTCGCAATTGGTTTCGTAATCCAATAATATAATATCTCGCTTTAATGACGCCTCTTTCAAACGATCGATAATTGATTCGACCTTATTTTGCAAAACCCATAAATAACTAGGCAAATAAATTTCGAATCTAGCATCGATGTAACCTAACAATTCTCCACCTTCCACTCCTTTTCGGTGTCCAAGCGGCTTGCCAAATTTCCTCACGGTTCGCTTAATATTTTTCATGCTTCTATTAGCAAAGCTACTCACGTCGATATTGGCATGTTCAAAAACCTTTAATCCTTGCCAAATGCCTTCTACCGATTGCGATGTTTCGTTATTTGAAAATGGTATCGGGATATCACCGTGAGGATAAAACGGACTTAGCTTAACTAAACCTGTATTAGACTTAGACGTTACGTCGGCTATAATCGCGTTTGGATATTTTTCCAAAAGATTCGATTCCGATTTTCTCTTATTTTCGATGTAGATCATTACTTCAAAATTTGTCAATATTTGAAAGCATATTTATCGGAATCCATGTTTTAACAAGTACTTCTGCCTGATAAAACTTTTTATCTTCGTCAGATAGGTCGAAATGATTAGACTTTTTCACGATGTCAAACCTGATTTTTCTCAAATTCGAGATATCGCTTCCGGTAGTATGCCCTGTTTTAGTTGCATTCATATCTGAGAACTTGGTTTTTTCAAAAAATGCAACGCCTAAATCTACTTCGATAACAATTGGCTCAGGAATCCGTCCATCCTTTTGAGCTACATACATCATTGGATGACTTCGCGTTAAGCTTAGTCTGACATAATCATGCAAATTATATCTCCTATCTAAGACCCTTGAGTCCATGTCGCCACCGGGTCGAATAATTTTAATATTGTTAGCATCACAATAAGACCAAGAATATAGGCCGCCATTCTGTCTAATGGATTGTAGGTTTGATTTGTCAGTGAAATGGTATAATTTGCTTATCGAATTGTCCGAAAGTATCTTAGCAAATTCTTCCCAATTTCGTTTTTTTACTAACAGGGATTCTAGACTCTTCTGCTTTTCATTTTCAATCGCTTCTTCCTTTTGCTTCGCAGAAACCGCCTTTTGTTCTAATTCTATTCTCTTCTGTTCGATTAGAGCTTCTTCAGCGAGCTGCCTTTGAATTTCCTTTTGGACTAATTCATTCTGCTTGTTTTCCGTTTCTTTACGAATTAGGCGAGATTTCAGCTCCCCAATCCCTTTTCTGAAGAACGCAAAATTTTCTCTGTTTGAATCAGTGTCGATTTCATTGATTAACGCTCTAGCAGCAATAAACTCTTCAATGTATATCAATCGGTCTAATTCACTCAATTGAGCGTTAATTTGATTGCGTTTTAACGATTCCTCAAATAGTTTACTTCTTTGTGTTATGTATTTATCAACTAAGCTTTCTCCTACTGTTAGATTTTCTAACTGGCAAAGCTCAGCCTGCAAAAAACTGTCGTTAATTTTTTTTATTCCAAAATTTAAAGGGGCAATAAAAATTGGAACTGGTGTATCAGTCAGTGCATCAGTAGATGCGAGATGTATATTATTTAAAGAGTATTTTAGTAAGACAATTTTTTTATTGAGTGTTTGAAGTTGACTTTCTAATTCTAATATCGCTGATTCTTTATTTAGACTTTTGGCAAAATCGAAGTTGTTTTTTAATTCCGAAAATGTTATATCTTGTACAAAATCCGTTAGTTCACTTGTGATTTCTTCAGTCGATTGTAAATAGTAATTTTTGACAAACTCTTCGACTTTTTCCTCGGTCTTTTTCTCTAAAGAATAATCCTTTAATTCGATTTGGCGAATGAAATTCTTGCTTCTTTTTTTTCGTGAAAAGAAGCTAAGTTTCTCCTTAATAAACGATACGATCTTTTTTAAGAGGCTCATTTAGAGTATGAGGAATTGCGATCCGTTAAGTTCTAGGTACAATTATTCCCCGAGGAGGCTCGTTTTTTTTACGCAAGTTTGTCCTCGGGCTTTATAGGTTCTAAAAGTAGTTATTTAAAGTTTAACAATCAATGAAGGGATTTACGCCTAACTATTTATATTAATAAAATAATCACGTATAATCTATTTTAACCTAAAAAACGTACAGTTTCTCTTTTTCAGGCAGAAATGAGGGAAGTAAGCACAGTGAAAATAAAATAGAATGCTCAATTTTGCACCGCAATTTGCACCGTTGTAAAATAAAAAATCCTTGTAAATTCCTGAATTTCAGTTCATTACAAGGATTATCGGTAGCGGGAGCAGGACTCGAACCTACGACCTTCGGGTTATGAGCCCGACGAGCTACCAACTGCTCCATCCCGCACTCTATTATGGTGATTAAACTGATGCAATTATCAGTCCAATCGTCCCGATTTTGGTGAATTCCTCACTTTTAATTGGGACTGCAAAGATATAATTCGTTTCTTTGCAGTCCAAAAATATTTTAATTTATTTTTTTATGACCCACAAGGCAGGTTTTGTAAGTATCATCGGCAAGCCGAACGCAGGTAAGTCAACCTTGATGAACGCCCTTGTAGGTGAAAAAATGTCCATCATCACGCCCAAGGCGCAAACCACGCGACATCGTATTATGGGCATTGTGAATGATGCGGATTACCAGATCGTGTTTTCGGATACGCCTGGCGTGATCAAACCGCATTACGCCCTGCACGAAAGCATGATGAACATGGTGGAAGGCTCTATCGTAGATGCCGACCTCATTCTGTTGGTAACCGATATCCACGAGGAATATGATGAAACCGACGTGCTGAAAAAGCTGGAAGGTTCGCTTGCGCCCATTGCTGTGCTCATCAACAAGATTGATCTGAGCGACGAAGAAGCGGTAAAGAAAAAAGTGGCTTACTGGGAAGAAAAGCTAAACCCAAAGGCGGTTTTTGCCATCTCGGCCCTGCACGATCATAACATTAAGGCGGTAATGGATTTCGTATTAGAAAACCTGCCGGAACATCCGGCTTATTACGAAAAAGATGCGCTGACCGACCGTAACGACCGCTTTTTCGCTTCGGAAATGATACGCGAGCAGGTATTTAAGCAGTATAAAAAAGAAATTCCGTACAGCACCGAAGTGATTGTGACCGCTTTTAAGGAAGACCCCAAGGTTTACCGCATCAGCGCGGAGATCATCGTGGAACGCGAATCGCAAAAAAATATCCTCATTGGTAAAAACGGCGAGATGCTGAAAATTGTTGGCACTTATGCCCGCAGGTCTATGGAAGACTTCTTTCAGCAAAAAGTTTTTTTGGAAATGTTTGTAAAAGTTATACCCGACTGGCGCACCAAAAAGAATTACCTGCGTAAATTTGGGTACGAATCATAAAAACGGATATGAGATTTGAGATATGAGATTTGAGACCTGGAAATTGGTCAATAGCTCAGTTCTTAAATCTCTTTAAATAAATGGATTATCAGATTTGATCTGGTGGAGCTCGTCTCACATCTCAAATCTTACATCTCAAATCTAAAATGAGCAATATAGTAGCCATAGTTGGCAGGCCCAACGTAGGTAAATCAACCTTATACAACCGCCTCACCGAAAGCCGTAAGGCTATTGTAGACGATTTTAGCGGCGTTACGCGCGACCGTCACTACGGCATAGCCGAATGGCTGAATACACCCTTTACCGTGGTGGATACCGGCGGTTATGTGGCCCATTCTGAAGACGTGTTCGAGGCCGCTATCCGCGAGCAGGTACTCATTGCCATTGAGGAAGCTACCGTTATCCTCTTTATGGTGGATGTAACCACCGGCATTACCGACCTTGATGATGAGATCGCATCTATACTGCGCAGAAGCAATAAACCGGTTTTTGTGGTGGTGAACAAGCTGGATAATACCTCGCTGCTAGCTGACTCTATGGTGTTTTACAGCCTCGGTCTGGGCGAGATCTATAACATCTCATCCATGACAGGCTCCGGCACCGGCGAACTGCTTGACGAGGTAGTAAAGCACTTTAACGATATCCCGGTTGAGGAAAACAACCTTCCGAAATACGCCATTGTTGGACGCCCGAATGTGGGTAAATCGTCCATCATCAACGCGCTGATCGGCAAGGAACGTAATATTGTGACACCGATCGCAGGTACCACGCGCGATTCCATCCATATTCATTATAATCAGTATGGCCATGACTTTATGCTGATCGACACAGCCGGTCTGCGTAAAAAGACTAAGGTGAAGGAGAACATCGAGTTTTACTCCGTAATGCGTACCATTAAGGCGCTGGAAGAAGCTGATGTGGTGATCCTGATGATTGATGCGGTAGAAGGCCTCGAATCGCAGGATATCAATATTTTTCACCTTGCCGAAAAAAATAAAAAAGGCATTGTTATAGTAGTGAACAAGTGGGATCTGATTGAGAAGAATAACAAAACCAGCAAGGTTTACGAGGACATGATCAAAGAAAAGATTGCGCCGTTTACCGATGTGCCTGTCGTTTTTACTTCCGTTACCGAAAAGCAAAGGATCATGCGCGTTATCGAAACCGCCAACAAGGTATATGAAAACCGCGCCAAAAAGATCCCAACCTCAAAACTGAACGAGGTGATGCTGCCGATCATTGAATCGTACCCGCCACCATCAACAAAGGGTAAATACATCAAAATAAAATACGCTACGCAGATAGCAGGCTCATCGCCCATGTTTGCCTTCTTCTGCAACCTGCCACAATATATCAAAGAACCATACTACCGCTTTGTGGAAAACAAGCTTCGCGAAAACTTCGATTTTAAAGGAGCGCCGGTACAGGTATGGTTCAGGCAAAAATAATGTGCGAATTTGCGGATGTGCAAATGTGCAGATGGAAATTAATATGTAAATGAAAAAATAACTGTTTTCATTTGCACATCTTCACATCAAAAAATCTGCGCATTTATTCCACCGCCGCTATTGCTTTCTTCAATCCCGCATCGTTTTTATTTACGGTTTGGAAGAATGCTGCGTCGCCCCATTTAAAGCGGGCCGCGTAGGCTTTCAGCAGGGTTTTTATTACGTTTTTTGATATGATCACGTCGCTTGGGTCAATCTCCTTTATGCTTTGAGACGCATATATAATGAAATCGCCGTAAAGGTCGTCGCTGATGTCATAATGACTAATAAAATCGTCCTCATCCTTATACTGCCTGATGAATGGTTGCAGCCTGTCTATTACAAACGCTGTAAAAAGCTGCGCTTCATCCATATCCTGTACCAGGTTGGTGTCCTGCGCGCTGTCGGCAGGCACAAAAATGTCGGGCATAATGCCGCCGCCGCTGTAAACTTTTTTGCCGCTCAGGGTATGATATGGCGATGATTTATGTGAAATACTGTCGGTAAAGCTATTTTGAGCTGAGAACAGTTCACCTTTTTTCATGCGTTCGTTCAATTCGTTATGGTAGTTTTCTACGCCATTAGCGTACGATTTCTGTATCGAACGGCCCGATGGCGTATAATAACGGGCCACGGTAAGGTTCACGGCTGAACCGTCATCAAACGGAAACTGCTCCTGCACCAGACCCTTTCCAAACGACCTACGGCCAATAATTACTGCGCGGTCCAGGTCCTGCAAGGCGCCGGCCAGTATTTCACTTGCCGAGGCGGAATATTCATCTATCAGAACGGCAAGGCGCCCATGCTGAAAATCGCCCGAATCGGTAGCAAAATAATCAGTACGCGGTTCATGTGTGCCTTTGGTGTAAACGATGAGCTGGCCCTTGGTTAAAAACTCATCGGCCAAAGCCGTTGCAGTATTGAGGTAACCTCCGCCATTGCCGCGAATATCCAGCACCAGCTTGGTCATGCCTTGTGTTTTCAGTTTGCTGAGCGCAAGTTTAAAGTCGTCGTCGGTTGTCGAAGCAAACTTACTGATCTTGATATAGCCAACATCCTTGGTTGCCATATAAGCGGCGTCGAGACTGGACAGATCAACTGTGCCACGCTGCAAATGGTACAATTTAGTTGATTTATCGTCAGGGCCGATCACATCAAAAGACACATTATTGCTTGGCTGGTCTTCAAATATCTTATCCACCAGGTCGGCGGTAAGCTTACCGGTAAGCTTTTTATTGTTGATGCTAATGAGCCTGTCGCCGGTAGAAAGTCCGGCTTTTGCGGCGGGGCCGTCAGGATATACCTGGGTAATGTAAAGCGTATCGCGAAGCAACTGGTATTCAAGGCCGAAACCATCAAAACTGCCCTGCAATTTTTCGTTAATGGCCAGCGCCTGCTGCGGCGGCAGGTACATGGAGTGTGGGTCGAGGCCCTGCAGCAGGTTATTAGCTGCAATACCTTCTATACTGTCGGCGTTTATCGAGTCGACATAATTAGTTCTTACCAACTGAAGTACCTTTTCGAGTTTACCATGACTGCCATGTGTAAACCCCAGATAACGGCTGGTAAAATTATTGTCTGAAGCAATTAGGCCGATAGCAACGCCCGCCATCACCAACAACACTGATCTGAATATTATGCCCGCTCCCTTTTTCATTAAATTAATTAGAACTCATTCAAAATTAATTAAATAGTTGTACGCAAAAAAGAGCAATAACGTTATTATTAATATTTGTTATAAATTTTTTACCAAAAAATGTTAAAAACGTATTTATCGAATAAGCTTGTTGCCAATATTGTACTTGGAGAGACATAAAATCCATTATTAATTCCTTATAATCATAAAAATCCGTTCAATCTCGTTCACTTGCTCCTTTTTTTCAACAAACTGTTTTTTGCGGTACATAAATGCAGATATTTGAAAAATAATTAAAACTGATGTTATTAGCGCGGTACCAGCATGAATTGATAGAGGCGGGATGTGATGAAGCGGGCCGGGGTTGCCTGGCAGGCCCGGTATTTGCCGCTGCAGTGATTCTTCCGCCAAAGTTTAAGCACAAGTTACTAAACGACTCCAAACAGCTGGCAGAGGATGTGCGCTACAAACTGCGCAAGGAAATAGAGAAAAAGGCACTGGCCTTTGCTGTAGCGTCGTGCGATAATAATGAAATAGATGAGATCAATATCCTGAACGCATCCTTCCTGGCCATGCACCGCGCGCTGGATATGCTGCACATCAAGCCGGAATTTCTTATTATTGACGGCAACCGCTTTAACAAATATGGTGAAATTCCGCACCAGTGCATTGTTGAAGGCGACGGCAAATATTTTAGTATCGCGGCTGCATCTATCCTCGCTAAAACCTACCGCGACGATTACATGAAAAAAATAGCCATGGAACATCCGGAGTACGATTGGCACAACAACAAAGGCTATCCAACCATTAAGCACCGCACAACGGTTATGGAAATAGGCTTTACGCCATACCATCGCCGTAGTTTCCAGGTTACCGACCCACAGTTAACTATTTTTTAAAAAGCTTTGATATAGGCGCCGCGGATGGTATTTTTGTTACAAACCAATTTAAGCTTTGAAGGTACTTTTGCTGGCATCCCGTGTTCCGTTTCCGCAAACAGGCGGTTACCAGATAGTAGTTTATAATACTATTAAAGGACTGGTTAATCTCGGTCACGAAGTTTCAGTTGTGGCGCTCAAAGCTAAAAGGCATTATCATCCCGACCCGGAAGACGATGAAGTTTTAAGCAAGATCAATTACCGCGCCTATAACATTGATACACGGGTTTCGGTACTTGAGGTTGCCGCCAACCTGTTCAGCCGTACTTCTTTCAATATCGATAAATATTTCGACCCCGAATTTGAACGCCTGCTGGTAGCCGAAGTGCGGAAGACGGCTTATGACATCATCCAGTTTGATGGACTTTTCGTTTCGTTGTATTTAAATACAATACGCAAAAACTCAACAGCAAAACTTGTTTATCGCTCGCATAATATCGAGAGCCAGGTTTGGCAGCGGCTGGCCGAGCAAAAGACAGATCCTTTTAAGAAATCATATCTTAAAATGCACGCCCGTCGTATTAAAAACTACGAGATGGGGACGTTGAATAAGTTCGATGCCATAACGGTGTTTACCGCTCAGGATAAATCCACCCTGCTTGAATATGGCACCAAAGTACCTATTGAAATATTACCGGTTGGCCTTAACCTGGAGAAATATAAGCCCGACTTCAGCAAAACTGAAATACCAAGTCTCTTCTTTCTGGGTTCGCTCGACTGGCTGCCTAACCGCGAGGGGATAGAATGGTTTCTGGATAATTTTCATGCGGCGCTTACTAACGGCGAGTTACCCGTGCGTTTTTATGTGGCAGGGAACGATATCCCCGAGCGTTTTGACGATTACGAGGTGATGGGCAAGATATTTATACAAGGCGAAGTGGACGATGCGCTGGAGTTTGTGAACAGCAAATCCATCATGATAGTGCCCTTGCTTTCGAGCGGAGGGATGCGCGTAAAGATTGTGGAGGGAATGGCGATGGAAAAATGTATCATCTCTACTTCTCTGGGTGCCGAAGGGATCAATTACACCAACGGCGAGAACATCCTGATTGCCAACGACCGCGACGAGTTTTATGACGCCATAGCACGTTGTATTGCCGACGAAGATTACTGCCGCAATGTGGGCCTCAATGCCCGGCGCCTGGTTGAACAGCAGCATGATATACACGTGGTAACCAATAAACTGGTGGATTTATACAATAGCTTATTGTCCGTAGCAGTTGCCTGATTTTTTTTACATTTGCACGGGACAATTTTTTTATATGAAGAACACCGCTTTAACTGACATTCACACAAAACTTGGCGCCAAAATGGTGCCCTTCGCAGGCTACAATATGCCTGTTCAATACGCAGGTATAAACGCCGAACATGAAACCGTTCGCAAAGCGGTAGGTGTATTTGATGTAAGCCACATGGGCGAATTCATCCTGAAAGGCGACCATGCATTAGACCTTATCCAGAAAGTCACCAGCAACGATGCCAGCAAACTTTACGACGGAAAAGTGCAATACTCCTGCCTGCCAAACGAAAATGGCGGTATAGTTGACGATCTGCTGGTTTACCGCATCGACGAAAAAACCTACATGCTGGTGGTAAATGCCTCCAATATAGAAAAGGATTGGGCCTGGATTAGCAAATACAACACCTTTGGGGTGGAAATGAAAAACATTTCTGACAAAACTTCGCTGCTGGCCGTTCAGGGTCCAAAAGCTGCCGAGGCGCTGCAAAGTTTAACTGATATTGATCTGCCATCAATGGAATATTACACCTTTAAAAAAGGCAAGTTTGCCGGGGTGGATAATATCCTGATCTCTGCCACAGGCTATACCGGCGCAGGCGGTTTCGAGATCTATTTTGAGAACAGCCACGCCGAACATATCTGGAATGCCATTTTTGAAGCAGGCAAGCCGTTTGGCATACAACCCATTGGTCTGGGCGCACGCGATACGCTGCGTTTGGAGATGGGTTTCTGCTTGTACGGTAACGACATTAACGATTACACTTCACCACTGGAAGCAGGGCTGGGGTGGGTAACTAAATTCAGCAAGGATTTTGTTAACTCCACTGCACTGAAACAGCAAAAAGAACAAGGCCTGACCCGCAAACTGATAGGTTTTGAAATGGTAGAACGCGGCATTCCGCGGCATGACTACCCTATACTGGATGCCGAAGGCAACACCGTTGGCAATGTTACATCGGGCACACAATCGCCATCGTTGCAAAAAGCCATCGGCATGGGTTATGTACATTCTAATTTCGCTAAGGAAGATACTGAAATCTACATCGGCATACGCGATAATAAAGTGAAAGCCAGGGTGGTGAAACCGCCGTTCTACAAATAGTCATTTGGCATTGGTCATTAGTCATTGTTTTTGAATGACTAATGCACCAATAACCAATTCACCCAATAACTAAATGACCAAAGTCAACGTTTGCCTGAGTCCGGCACTCATTCCTCTTTTTGAAGTTGAAAAGCACATTGTTGTAGTCATCGATATATTCAGAGCTACTTCGTCTATCTGTTATGGTATTGATAATGGCGCAGAAGCCATTATTCCGGTTGCTGAAGTAGAAGAATGCCTCGCTTATCAGGAAATACATCCGCATTACCTGCTGGCTGCTGAGCGCAACGGCGAAGTGGTAGCCGGATTTGATTTTGGCAACTCTCCATTTTCGTATACCAAAGAACAGGTTGCTGGCAAAACTATTGTTTTAACCACTACTAATGGCACCCATGCACTGCATCTGTCACGTAATGCAAAGAAGGTAGTAATCGGTTCATTTCTGAACTTATCAGCTATTAACGAATGGCTTAAAGCACAGCAGGATGATGTTTTGCTGGTATGCGCAGGATGGAAGAATAATTTTAATCTCGAGGACACTATGTTTGCCGGCGCAGTGGCAAACCAACTCATCCCCGCCGGTTTCACACCCGACGATGCTGCTATAGCCGCATTCGACCTCTACCAATTAGCCAAAAATGATCTCGATGGCTATCTGAAAAAAACATCCCACAGCGAACGTCTTAAAAAACTGGGTATTGAAAAGGATATTGCATTTTGTTTGCAGGTAGATATTGCTACCGCTATTCCGGTTTTGGATGGAGAGAGGTTAGTGAGGTTATAGGGTATTATTCGATAGCGCAGTCCCCAACATTCCGCCATGCTGAACTTGTTTCAGCGTCCCACATGCAGGTAGGCAACATACCTACGGCCCGCCTGATTGATGAGATACCGAAACAATTTCGGCATGACTAAAAAACCATTAAAACAGCTTCTCATTATTCCTATGCCGCTCGGTATCTCGGAGGGTTTTCTTTTCCAGGTTGCTTTCTAATGCTTTAGTTAAGTCGATACCGGTTTGATTGGCCAGGCAGATCAACACAAACAACACATCGGCCATTTCATCAGCAAGATTTACTTCCGTATCCGATTTTTTAAACGATTGCTCGCCGTATTGCCGCGCCATAATACGGGCTACTTCGCCAACTTCTTCCATCAGAATGGCAGTGTTGGTTAGTTCGTTAAAATAACGGATACCGGTTGTTTTAATCCAGTTGTCAACGGTTTGCTGTGCTTCTTGAATTGTCATATTTCAACTTTTGCAACTTAAAACTACATGCCTCACAGGCAAATTACAAAGTAGTGTTGATGGTTTGGTTGCTAATTAACCATCCAGCAAAAACACAAACAACTCTTTAGGGCCGTGCGCGCCTAATACGAGTGTCTTTTCAATGTCGGCAGTGCGGCTGGGACCGGTTACGTTGGTGATCATGGATGGCATGCGGTCGGCATACTTAGTTTTGATGAGTTTGAACGCATCTTTCAAGTCGGGCACCAGTTGCGAGGTATAAGCCAGCACAATATGTACCGGCGGATAAATGCTTAATCTCCTGCCCGCCATGTTGGCGTTTGAGAGCATTATACTGCCATTACGCGCCACCAATGCTTCGCAGAGGGTAAAACCTACCTGTGCCTGTTCAAAGTCTTTGTCGGTTTCGTAGTAAGGATAGTCGTAGCGGGTCAGTATTTCCTGCAGGGCAGGTTCCCAGCAGTATATTTTGGTCCACTTACGTTCTTCGGCAAGAGTGAGCAGGTTTTCAATGAACTGTATTTCATCTTCACAAAAAACAAACTGTCCCGATACCGCGGTAAATTGCTCTGCAAAGGCAACCTCCAACATATCATCAAGCGGCGGGTAAAGTGGCTGATCTTCGAGATTAGGATAGGGGTTATCCCGCTTCTCCAAAAGCGCCTTACGGATCTTTTTGAGTAGTTTTTCTTTGGATGTAGTAATGTCCCGCATAGTGAGCTGAAAAATATATGGAGCTGAAGGACCAAAGGCAAAAGCTGCTATTTGCTGCAGTCCTTTGCTTTCAGCTTTCGACCTGTATTATATTAAATGCAAAAGGTGAAAGACGTGGCTTTGTTTGCTTTAGTCTTTCACCTTTCTGCTTTTAACTTAAATTTATTCCTTTTCGTCAGGGTTTCTTTCGAAAGTGCCTGAGTGATCGCCTACGCCTTCGTGTATCAGGCCTTCGGCGGCGGGTTCCTGGTTACCCTCTTGCGGTGCAATTGTACCGGCGCCGTTCACAAACTCATCGTAAGTGGTACGATGGTCGAACGGACGTTTGCCCAGTATCTCTTCCAGGTCCGACTGGAACAATATTTCTTTTTCTATCAGTTTATTAGCCAGTTTTTCCAAGCCGTCGCGCTTGTCGGTAAGCAGCTTACGGGTGCGCTCGTAGTTTTTGTTGATCTGGTTGCGCACTTCCTCATCTATCAGTTCAGAAGTCTTTTCAGAGTATGGCTTATTAAATTGGTATTCGTTCTGTGTATCGTTGAATGACACATTACCGATCTTGTCGTTCATACCATAAATGGTCACCATAGCGTAGGCCAGTTTGGTGATGCGTTCCAGGTCATTCTGCGCGCCGGTAGATATTTTACCGAAAACAATATCTTCAGCAACACGGCCGCCCAGTGTCATACACATACCGTCTTCCAATTGCTCAACCGTATACAGGAACTGCTCCTTTGGCAGGTACTGAGCATAACCTAAAGCAGCAACGCCACGCGGTACGATAGATACCTTTACCAGCGGATCGGCATGTTCCAGGAACCAGCCTGCAATAGCATGGCCTGCTTCGTGGTAGGCTACAATGCGTTTTTCTTCAGGCGATATGATCTTGTTTTTCTTTTCCAAACCACCGATCACACGGTCGATCGCGTCCTGGAAGTCCTGCATATCTACAGCCTCCTTGTTTTTACGGGCAGCGATCAGCGCCGCTTCGTTACAAACGTTGGCTATTTCTGCACCCGCAAAACCGGGGGTTTGGGCCGATAATTTTTTTGCATCCACACCTGCGGCCAGTTTAACCGGTTTCAGGTGAACTTTGAATATCTGCTCACGTCCGTTCAGATCTGGTTTATCGATAGATACCTGCCTGTCGAAACGGCCAGGGCGTAATAAAGCCGAGTCTAATACATCCGGACGGTTAGTTGCGGCCAGGATGATGATACCTGAATCGGTACCAAAACCGTCCATCTCCACCAGCAGCTGGTTCAGTGTATTTTCACGCTCGTCATTACCACCTACAATATTATTTTTACCACGGGCACGGCCGATAGCATCGATCTCGTCAATAAAGATGATACATGGGGCTTTGTCTTTCGCCTGGCGGAACAAGTCACGCACGCGTGACGCGCCCACACCCACAAACATCTCTACGAAATCGGAACCTGAAAGCGAGAAGAACGGCACCTGCGCCTCGCCGGCAACAGCTTTTGCCAATAGGGTTTTACCGGTGCCCGGCGAACCTACCAGCAATGCTCCCTTCGGAATTTTACCACCGAGGTTGGTGTATTTTTTAGGGTTTTTCAGGAAGTCGACAATTTCCATTACTTCCTGTTTAGCTTCCTCAAGACCGGCTACATCATTAAAGGTAACTGTAACCTGTGCTTCTTTATCAAACAGGGTAGCTTTTGATTTACCGATATTGAATATCTGGCCACCCGGGCCGCCGCCAGCACCACCTGACATGCGGCGCATAATAAACAGCCAAACAGCCACCAGCAGTACACCCATTAAAATGAACTGTACAATAGGGCTTGAGAAAATGCTTTCGTTCTGTTTAAAATCGGCGGTGATCTGCTCGTTTTCAGGCAGGTTCTTTTGTGCATCTGCAAGATGTTTTTGCAACGCCTCGGTAGAAGCGTCGGTAAACGTATATTGCGGACCGCTGTTCATGCCAAAAGCGTTTTGCTCTTTGGCTACATCGCGGTATTGCGGTTTACTTTTTAATGCAGACGCTTTGATATAAACATCGGCAGTTACAAAATCTCCGGTTTTATAGGCAATCACCCTTTCCACATCACCCTGTTTCAGCATGTTTTCAGTAAAGTTCTGCATGCTGACGGTTTTGCCGCTATTATCGTTAATAAGCAGTGTTATGATAAAAAATGCTGCTATTAAAACAGCATATATCCACATAAAGTTAAACTTTGGTGGTTTAGGAGCCTTTTTGTTCGGGATTTTCCGTATAGGTTTCGGTTTTTCCAAGTTATTATCTTTCATTTCTTTACAAGCACAAACTTAATAATTTACAATTTAACATTTGCAAGAGCATAAATCGTTGCCAATCAGGCGCTTTTGTAATTCTTTATCTCTGCATCGCCCCACAGATCCTCAACACCATAAAATTCACGCTTGTCGGTCCTGAAAATGTGTATCACTACATCTACATAATCCAATAGTATCCATTCGCTATACTCCAACCCTTCTTTTCGCCAGGGTTCCTGTTGCGTAGCTTTATAGATCTCTTCTTCAACACTGTTTGCAATTGCCCGTACTTGTGTGGATGAGTCAGCATGACAGATCACGAAGTAATCGGATACTGAACTAAATATATTACGGAGGTCTAATCTTACAATATCATTCCCCTTTTTTTCCTGCATGCCATGTATGGCAAGTTCTGAAATGTAGGCGGATTCCTTCAACGCTTTGTTTTTTACCATCAAAAAGAATTAATTTTGAACGAATTTAAGGTACAAAATATTATACTTTGCAAAATAACATATTTTCGAGATTATTTGTTGGACAAAATTTAATCACATTAAGTGAAGTTGACTCTACAAATACATATCTCAAAAATATACTGGCAAATTCCAAGCCAGTTGAAGGAACGGTCATAATGGCAGAAAGCCAGTACGCCGGCCGGGGGCAGCAGCAAAACCGCTGGCATAGCGAACCGGGAAAAAACCTGTCTTTCAGCATATTGTTAAACCCCATTTTTTTACCCATTGCCAACCAGTTTGATCTGACACGCGTTGTTAGCCTTGGCGTTCACGATGCACTGAAACCGCTTCTTGGTGATTATTTGAAAGTTAAATGGCCAAACGATGTATATTATAAAGATGGCAAGCTGGGCGGTATACTTATAGAAAATATATTGCAGGGCCAAAAAATAAAACATTCGGTGATAGGCATTGGCTTGAACATTAATCAGCAGGAATTTCCGGAATGGGTGCCGAACCCCGCTTCTGTAAAGCAGATATTACAAAGGGATGAGGATTTAAAGGCAATATTATTAGACATTTGCAGCCATGTTGAAGCCTGGTACCTGAAACTGAAAGCGGGCAAGGCGGATGAGATCCGTCATGCTTATCTTAGCATTTTGTACCGGTTAAACCAGCGGCATCAATTCCGGTCGAATGGTGAAACGTTTGAGGGAACGATAAAAAATGTTAAAAACAATGGTATTCTGGTTTTAGAAGACAATTTAAATACAGAATTAGAGTTTAGCTTCAAGCAAATTGAATTTCTGAATAAGTAGTTCATTGGCTCATTGGTTCATTAGTTTATTGGTAGAAATGCCAGGCTAACGAATCAACCACCAATGAACGAGTGAACTAATGAATAAATTAACTAATCGTATGAAAAAATTATTGGTTTTGGTAACCGCATTAATGATCAGCGCCGGTGCTTTTGCGCAGATTGAATCACCTGTAAAATGGGCCTATGCCGCCAAAAGGGTTAGCCCGACAGAGGCTGTGGTATTTTTAAGGGCGACGATAGACGAAGGATGGCACATTTACTCGACCAACCAAAAAGAAGGAGGGCCGATAAAAACCTCATTCGAGTTTACACCATCAAAAGAATACACGCTGGTTGGCAAACCATCAGAACCAAAACCGGTAACCAAATTTGAAAAATCATTCAATATGGATGTGCTGTATTTTGAAAATACAGTTACCTTCCAGCAAAAAGTTCATCTGAAAACTGCGGGTGCAACAACTGTTAAAGGCAAACTGGAATACATGACCTGTAACGATCATAAATGTCTGCCACCGGATGATGTAGAATTTTCTATCCCGGTAGCTAAATAATCTTACGCCATACGACTAATGAAATTGCCAGTTAGCCGCTTCGCAATGAAGCATATTTTGTGGATTGGTTTATTGATAACCGGTTGCCTGTTTTTCGCGCAACAGACAACAGCACAAAAAAAGCAGGATACCGTTTCAACAAACGATGTACAGTTTACCAGCATCCCCACCGCTGCGGATAGTATTGCCGTGCGCAAAAAGCAGCACGACAGCCTGGCAAAGGTACAGGCAGCGCAAAAAGCTAAACTGTCTGCAACAAAAAGAAATAATACAGAGCCGCAAAAATCATTGTGGGATATATTTTTAAAAGGACTGGCAGGCGGTTTCCTCGCTGTACTGATGCCTTGTATTTACCCGCTGTTGCCGCTAACTGTAAGTTTCTTCACAAAGCGGGGCGGTTCAAGGGCTGCCGGTGTCGGGCAATCGTTAATATACGGCGCATCCATTATAGTAATTTATGTGGCGCTGGGTATGATCATTTCTATCGTATTCGGTTCAGACGCGCTAAATGAGCTTGCTTCTAATGGTATATTCAATATTTTCTTCTTTGCGCTGCTGGTAGTATTTGGCATATCCTTCCTCGGTGCATTTGAAATAACGCTGCCCAGCTCGCTTGGTAATAAACTGGATGCCAATGCAGATAAAGGTGGTTTAGCCGGGCTTTTCTTTATGGCTGCTACTCTGGTAGTAGTGTCGTTTTCATGTACAGGTCCGCTGGTGGGTACTTTATTGGTAGATGCAGCTTCTAAAGGCGACCGTCTCAGCCCTGCAATAGGCATGCTGGGTTTTTCTACCGCACTGGCTTTACCATTCACTTTGTTTGCATTGTTCCCATCTGCCTTAAAGAGCCTGCCAAAGTCAGGCGGCTGGCTCAATAGCGTAAAAGTAGTTCTCGGGTTCCTCGAACTGGCGTTCTCGTTAAAATTTCTGTCAAACGTTGACCTGGCTTATCACTGGAACTGGTTCGATCGTGAGATATTTTTATCATTGTGGATAGCCATCGCCTTCCTGATGGGGCTATACCTCATCGGAAAAATCAAATTCTCACATGACAGCGATGTATCGTATTTATCTATTCCGCGCGTTGTCCTGTCTATCATTGTATTCGCGTTTGTTATTTATATGATACCAGGATTGTGGGGCGCTCCGCTGAAATCCATCAGCGCTTACCTGCCTCCAATCGCTACGCAGGATTTCGACTTATCGCAATCACCGGGAGGCAGTAGCAGTTCCACCTCTACGCAAGCAAGCCCGGTTACCCTGAAAAAGAAATATGACGGCATTTACGACCGTATAAAAACCAAAGGCCTCGACCCGTGGTATGATTACGACCAGGCGCTACAAGTATCCAAACAAGTACACAAGCCTATTTTTATAGATTTTACGGGATTTAACTGCGTGAACTGCCGCCAAATGGAAGCCAACGTGTGGACTGATCCACGGGTATTCAATCACCTCAAAAATGACTTCGTGATGCTGCAACTAGTAGTTGATGATAAGACCGAATTACCCGCCAATGAGCAATTTGTGTCAGACTACAGCGGCAAAAAGATCGTAACGCTGGGCAACAAATGGAGCGACCTTGAAGCAAAAACCTTTAATGCCAATTCGCAGCCATTTTATGTATTGCTGGACAGCGACGGTAATTTGATGAAGGACAGCAATGGAAAGGTGATAGAACCGTCGCCGGCTGATTATAATGTTGAAAGCTATCTGAAATTTTTAGAAAGTGGCATTGCTGCATATCAACACAAGTAATTATTTCGTTTGTTATACGAACCGGTCTTTTTCAAGGGCAAACGTTTAGTTGATAAACTAAATCGTAATTTCCCTTATCCTGATCAAAAAATTAATGTATTTTTGCGCAAATTCGTAGTGTATATCATACACTACCCTAATTACTCAAACGTTTGAGAAAACGTTACTTTGATTTACCGCAGATGCAAAGTCTAAAATGGCTGAAATAAAAAATATTGGTTTATACACTTCCGGCGGCGATGCACCAGGCATGAACGCTGCCATAAGGGCAGTTGTGCGCGCAGCCCTTTACTATGACATTAAGGTTACCGGCATACGCCGTGGTTATGAGGGAATGATAAAGGGTGATTTTTTGCCTATGGAGCGCAAATCGGTTTCCAACATTGTACAACGTGGCGGCACCATACTAAAAACTGCCCGCAGCGACCAGTTTAAAACTCCGGAAGGTCGTAAAATAGCGTATAACAATCTGAAAAAACAGGGTATTGACGCACTGGTAGGCATAGGCGGCGACGGAACGTTTACAGGCGCCAAAATATTTGGCCATGAATACGATATGCCAATAATTGGTTTGCCTGGCACTATTGACAACGACCTTGCCGGCACTGATTTTACTATTGGATATGATACCGCCATCAACACGGTTGTGGATGCGGTAGACAA
>JBQCIS010000314.1:0-5854 GCA_051953515.1 Mucilaginibacter sp. | reverse complement strand
GATCATGCGGCGGGTACAATATACTGCCCGACATCATATCATGGCCGCGCGGCTCAAACATCAGCCCCGTACGTATCCAATCGTACTCCTTTAAAAAATGCTGACGCTTTTCGCTCATATTATCGCCCTTTAATGTAGGGCCACCACCCGCAACCAGCCTTACGGGGTTACCGCATGTATGTGCATCTATGCAAAAAAATGTTTTACTACTCATTTAAATTCCCTATGCGTTTTCCCGGCAACCCAGGTATATCCTGTCATCTCTTATTTGGCTAACACCGAAGCTACCTTACCCCAGCTACCCTCAGGCAATTGCGGGCGAACCGCGAGGCTTGAATTAATAACGTTCAAAATTTTAACGCGTTCATCTCCACTCAACGGCAAACGTGGCGCCCGAACGTTTTCGGTACCGATGCCAGTAGCCACTTCGGCAAGCTTAATATATTGCACCAGTTTTGGATGAATATCCAATTCAAGCAACGGTAAAAACCATCGGTGTATGGCTATCGCTTCTTCGTAACGGCCTGCTTTTACCAAACGGTAGATGGCAACAGTCTCTTTCGGAAAAGCATCGACCAAACCAGCTACCCATCCGCATGCACCCATAATAAGGCTTTCGGTAGCGATAGGGTCAACACCGGTGAATACTTTATAGCGGTCGCCGAATTTATTGATCAATCTTGTGGTATTGATAATGTCGCGGGTTGATTCTTTTATCGCCTGAATGTTTTCATAGCGTTTCAGGTACTCAAACATTTCCAGCGTGATCTCTATCTTATAATCAACCGGATTATTGTAGATCATAACCGGCAGCGGCGTACTTTGGGCCACGGCCGACAGAAATGTAAGGGTTTCCTCTTTATCAGCATTATAGCGCATCGGCGGGAGCAGCATTAGCCCGTCTGCACCCAAATCATACGCCTTTTTTGCAAAATTAACCGCAGTTTGAGTAGATGCCTCGGCTATGTTTAATATGACCGGTACTTCACCATCAACGAGTGTAAGGGTATGTTTTAATAATGCAAGCTTTTCTTGTTCGGTAAGTACACTGGCTTCGCCTAATGACCCACCCAGGATAATACCATCTATCCCTGCTTCGAGCTGTGCCTTAATATTTACGTCGAAAGCATCAAAGTCGAGTTCGCCGCTTTCGGTAAATTTGGTGGTTACCGCGGGGAAAACACCTTTCCATTCAAATTTCATATAAATATATTTTGATACAAAGATATTGCGGATACCGGCCCCTTACGCCCCGCATATTAACCATTACTTAGCCAATATTAACATTGCCCATTTTTCCGGCTCGTTATCCAAAATCTAACACCAATGGATAATCTAAATTTAGTGCATTTTACCGCTAATTTGCTGCAAATGATCTTAAATTGGTAATTTATGGTCAATAGCAGCCAATTATTAGCTACTCAATAACAAGTCGGGTAGCTAATTTAGCGTTTTATACACCCCTGATTGATTATTATATAATATCTCACAAAATGCATTTTGCACAACGTTTCTTTTTACTTGCGCCGGTTATACTGCTTACATTAAATGCAGGTAAAACTTCGGCGCAATCTTATGTTCCGGTTTATAAGGATAACCGTGTAAAGGTTTCATCAGCCGTGCCGATCAGGGCGTATTACTTTGATCTGAATGAGGTAAGGCTATTGAACAGCCCTTTTAAAGAAGCGATGCAAAAAGATTCGGCTTATTTGCTTACGATAGAACCCGATAGGCTATTGTCCGGCTTTCGTTCGCATTCCGGGCTCAAACCTAAAGGCGAGTTATATGGAGGATGGGAATCTTCCGGCCTTGCAGGGCATACGCTCGGTCATTATCTATCGGCAATTTCAATGGAATATGCATCGGGGGGCAGCACGGAATTTCTGAAACGTGTCAATTATATAGTAAGTCAACTCAGTGAATGCCAGTTGGCCCGAAAAACAGGCTATGTGGGCGCCATACCAAATGAGGATTCTATCTGGAGCGAAGTAAAAGCAGGGCATATAAAAACCGGTGGCTTCGACCTGAATGGCGGCTGGTCGCCATGGTATACGGTACATAAAGTAATGGCTGGCTTGCTCGATGCCTATTTGTACTGCGGCAATAAGGAAGCATTAACCGTATGTGAAGGCATAGGCGACTGGACCGGCGAAACCATCGGCAACCTAAGCGATGACCAGCTACAAAAAATGCTGTTATGCGAATATGGCGGCATGGCCGAAACGCTGGCTAACCTTTATGCAGTAACCGGCAATAAAAAGTACCTGACGCTGTCGTATAAATTTTACGACAAACGGATACTCGATCCATTATCCCAGGGGAAAGACATCCTGCCGGGGAAGCATTCCAATACTAATATCCCTAAAATTATTGCGAGCGCCCGGCGCTATGAACTTACAGGTGATGAGCGCGACAAAGCGATAGCGGATTTTTTTTGGAAGGTAATGACTAACGACCATTCCTACGCCAATGGCGGCAATGGCAACTATGAATACCTATCTGAACCTGACAAGCTAAATGATAAGTTGACCGATAATACCATAGAAACATGTGCTACCTATAATATGCTGAAACTGACCAGGCACCTTTTTGAGGTAAGCCCATCGGCCAGTTTAATGGATTATTATGAGAACGCGCTTTATAACGACATACTGGCATCGCAAAACCACGACGATGGCATGACCTGCTATTTTGTATCGCTGAGAATGGGTGGCCAAAAAGAATACAGCACCCCGTTTGATACCTTTACCTGTTGCGTGGGTACGGGCATGGAAAACCATGTAAAATACCAGGAAAGTATTTATGCGCACAATAATGCAGGCGATCTGTTTGTTAACCTGTTCATTCCATCAGTACTCAACTGGAAAGAAAAAGGTATACAATTAGTACAACGAACCAAACTCCCGGTTAGCGATGTTGCATACTTCACACTGAACACTAAAAAACCTATTGCATTGACATTACGGATAAGAAAACCGCAATGGACGAATAAGTACTTTATAAAGGTAAACGGTACGCCGGTACAAACAGGCATTGATGCCAATGGCTACCTGACCATTAAACGTAAGTGGAAAAATAACGACCATATAGAACTGATGCTTCCCGAAGCGGTTTATGCTAAAGACATGCCTGACAATGTTAATCGCCGGGCCTTATTTTACGGTCCCGTAATGCTGGCAGGCGAATTAGGCAATAATGAACCCGACCCGATACAAGGCATCCCTGTATTCGTAAGCAATGACACGGACCCTAACAAGTGGCTGAAGATGGTTAATAAAAACAGACTGGAGTTTATGAGCACAGGTATAGGCAGTCCGGAAGATGTAAAACTCATCCCTTTTAATCAAACAAAAAATGAGCATTATTCTGTTTACTGGGATTTTTTCACACCTGATACCTGGGCTGTAAAGCAAAAGGAATACGAAGCAGAGCGCAAATATGAACAGGAAATTGAGGCCCATACTACCGACCTGTTCCGTTTAGGCGAAATGCAACCTGAACGCGACCATAACTTTACCGGTGAGAACCAGACGACAGGTGAAGATCACCAGCGCAAGTGGCGGTCGACAGACAACGGCGGCTTTTTAAGTTTCGAGATGAAAACCGATCCGACCGACCAAAATACACTCATCAACACCTATTGGGGGATGGATAACAGGGGCCGGATATTCGATATATATGTTGAAAATGTTAAGCTAACTACTGAAGACCTTAACAAATTCAAGGAAAATAAATTTTATAACATTTCCTACGATCTGCCGATTGAGCTAACCAAAGGCAAATCAAAAGTCACTATTAAGTTTGTAGCGAAGAAAGGGAATTCGGCAGGCCCCATTTATCTGGTCAGGATGACAAAAAAGTGATATCAGCTATTGGCAATCAACGCTTTTAAGGATGTTTCCGACCTTATATATTCTGTAAGCAGCTTTAGCTGATTTTTTGTTCTGGCAAGATTCTGTCCCTCATAATGCGTGGTATAATAAATGTCACCATTCAAATAGTCAGCTAAAAAGCGCACCGCCTGCATATAGATCATAAATTTGCCCGAATATATAAACAGGTCCTTTTCTGCCGGAGTTAATATACCGTTCATTTCTTCCATATATCCGTTGTAGATAGCGGCAAAGAACTCGGGCCTGATGGTAATTTTGCTGATGTCCTGTTCCTCTTCGTTTGCTTCAGCAAGGTAGGTACGCATCATATCGCCTACATCGCTTATAAAGTACCCCGGCATAACGGTATCAAGGTCAATCACACAAAGGCCTTTGCCGTTTTTATCAAAAAGCACATTGCTGATCTTGGTATCGTGATGGATCACACGCAATGGAATGGTATTTTTGGTAACTATATTTTGATAAGTTTCGGCAATTGACATCAGCGTGTTGATCTGTTCAATTTCAGCTGCAGCTTCTTTTAACCTTGCTGCTTTGGCATGCTGCACTGCATGCTGGAATTGTGTTACGCGCAAGGTAAGATTATGAAAATCCGGCAAGGTATACCGAAGTTGTCCGCTGTCAAAATTCTGCAGCAAACGCGAAAAACGCCCAAATTGCTTCGCCGCTTCGTAGGCATGCGCGCTGTCTTCTAGGAAGTTAAATGTATAAGAGTTAGGTATAAAAGCAGATAGCCTGTAATAATCGCCATCCATTTTAACCATATATTTACCGTCTGCTGTTGGCAGGGGCGCAGCAAAAAGATACAAAGGTTCGGTCGAAGCTAAATATTCGCCGATCTTCTGAATATTATCAGCAATATATTGCGGCTTTTTAAAAACGTTTGCATTAATCCCCTGAAGAACAAATTGCGGCTTACCCGGCGCCCATACCCGCCACGTTTTATTGATAAGGCCGGAACCAAGTGGCTCTATCTGATAAATGTCACTGTCCAACTTATAGGACTTCAGGATATTTTGTAGCATTACATTAAAAAAATTTCGCCAAACTTACTTAAACACTACGGCACGTAATTGCACAAACGTTTGCCCTATTTTTCAGCCATCTATCTAATAATAGCATACAGATGGTAACAGATTAAGGTTGCTTATATAGTGCTATGGTTGATAAAGTTGGATTTAACCTGGAGGATTCGATCTTTAATCGGACCCTATTTGTTGTAATCACAGGGAAACGCAACAGACGCTTATAGCCGATGGTGGTACCCTCTGTCACTCTTTTCCAATCGCTGCCATCCCAATATTCCAGTGCAAATTTCTCAATACGCTGGCCTATGGTAATATTCTCCTGTAACAGCATAACGTCGAAAGTGACAGGTTTTTTCAGCTGCATGGTGATTATTGCGGTGGTATCTTTATCCCTGGTAGTGAAAAAAGTATTGTATTTATCATCCAGGGCCAATTGTGTTCCAATGCCGTTATCACATTCAACTGAAGCGCCTTTAAGCAGGTTTGTCTTAAACGTCTCGTCGCGAAGTTTTTTCCAGTTCTTTAAAGCGTTAACATCACTGTCATTAAGCAGGCCTTCTTTATCCGGTGGAATATTTAATAGCAATACGCAATTTTTGCCTACTGAATTATAATATATATCCAGCAGTTTTTCAGGCGATTTAACCTTATTATTCTGATCTTCGTGGAAAAACCATCCCGGACGTATCGAAACATCGGCTTCTGCCGGATACCAGACCAAACCTTTTGCATTTTTGATTCTTTCCCTGCCGCCCAGGTCATTGCCGGTCATATCCCCCTGTGGTTTAAATTTAATGTAGTGAATTGAACCTACTACTAATTGGTACTAATTCAAGTTATTTTCATTCACAAATCTCCATATCTCCTTCATCATGACCAATTGATCCTCTGGTACCAAATGGTATAATTCAGCCAATGGAATGAGTTGATAAC
>JBQCIS010000313.1:0-7626 GCA_051953515.1 Mucilaginibacter sp. | reverse complement strand
CATAAACGGATCGTTATTTACCATTTCCAGACTGGTAGAAACCTTTGTCCAGCCTTTATAAGGTACAATATGTATGGTTGAAGGGTGCTGCAGCATACCCTCAGGGTACATAAATATGCCGCTTGACGACAAAAAGCCGTGCGAGGCATCAACCGTACTGGTACGTACCGATATTTCATTACAGTAAACGCGGTATTTAACTGTTAAGGCATTTTTGCCCTGCGTATTAATACTCCACCAGTTTTTACGTGTTTTTATAAAGGGAACCTGTTCGCCGTTGCTGCTTACGCTAAAAGCTTCAACATTTTTTTCGAACTCACGCACCAGGTACGAGCCGGGCGTCCATACAGGCATTTTCAGCACCAACGTGTTTTGATCTATGCCCGTTATATTCATTTCAACATCTGCATAATGCGCCTGGGCCTCAGGAAAAGTTATGGTATATACTATTTGTGTGGTACTTGCGGCCTGGCCGGCATTGGTTTGCATAATAAGTAATAGGGTTAAGAAGGAAACAAATATAGCCTGTAAATTTTTCATGCAACGGGGTATTGGGAAGGTCTTTTATACATTGAATCTATAACGAAAGACAAAAAATCTTTCAATAAAAGCAACTTATTTTGTAAAAATGAGTATAAATACCTGAAATAGAATTTTCTAGGGTATTGTAACCGGAAAGTTACAATAATAAAACCGATGATGTTTATTTTTAGTAAATATTAAATATTTAAGCAAATACGCTTTACGATTTTATTTAAAAAAATTACTTTTGATAAATGCCTGTACGTTATAACACTTGTTTGCTTATTGATGACAACTACATCGATAATTTTGTCACAAGCAAAATATTAGAAAGCAGTAATTTCGCCGAGAACGTTATCATCCGCCAGTCGCCGGATGATGCGATGGAGTCGTTACGTACAGGGGTAATAAAGCCAGACGTTATCTTTCTTGACATCCGTATGCCGACGATGAGCGGTTTTGAGTTTTTAGAACAATACGACGCGCTTAATTTAGAGAACAAAGACGACATCAAAATATTTATGCTTTCATCATCGCTTGACCCTAACGATATCAAAAAGTCGATGGTAAATAAGCATGTTCTCCACTTCCTGCATAAACCGATCAGCTACCAGGCTTTGGAAGAAATTTTTGCAAATGAGGTGAGTTAAACTACATTTGCCGAATGATTTTAGTTGCGGATAGTGGGTCTTCAAAAACCGACTGGCTGCTGGCCCTGCCGCAGCAAGAACCTAAGCTCTTTAAAACCGCCGGAATAAACCCATACTTTTTAACGGAGAAAGAAATAGCGAAGATATTGCAGGAACAGGCTACGGACATGATAGCTTATGCCAATGATATCACCGAAATTTATTTCTTCGGTGCGGGCTGCTCAAGTCCCGACAGGCATGAGATCGTTTCAAATGCCATTAGCCAATCATTCCCCAGGGCATTTATAAGTGTAGATAGCGATCTGTTAGGTTCGGCTTATGCAACCTGCGGGCATGAAAAAGGCCTTTGCTGTGTTTTGGGCACAGGCTCCAATATTTCTTTTTTTGATGGCGAAGAAATACACGCGGGTAAGCATGGCCTCGGGTTTGTTTTGGGCGATGAAGGCTCGGGCACATGGTTCGGCAAAATACTTGTTACCGATTTCCTGTATGGCAAAATGCCGCCCGATGTTAGTGCGAAATTCAATAACACCTACCATCTTGACCGCGAACTGGTGATTAAAAACGTTTACCAGAAACAGGGAGCAAATGCTTACCTGGCATCTTTTTCAAAGTTCCTTAGCGAAATACGGTATACGGATTACGGAAAAAAAGTATTGCACGATGGATTGTTGGAGTTTATTGATACCAACATTAAATCGTATCAGCAATACAATCGTTATAAATGCAACTTTGTAGGCTCCATAGCCTACGTGTTCGCAGATGAGTTAACCGGGCTGTGCAAAGAAAATGGTATACAGTTAGGTAAGATCATCAGGCAGCCGATATATGACCTGCTGCAGTTTATACTCAAACGGAGCCAGAATTAACCTGTCATATTCTCCTGTTATTGTTTTGCTCTTCTTACACGCTTAATGCCGGTACGGGTGAGTAAGTAGATAATACCCGCCATAGCCAGTATACAGCCGATCTCGGCTATATAATCGCCGTATTGTACATAAAAGGTCATTTCCTGGTTAAGGTTAATGTCCTGCTTGATGGCCGTTTGTACCCACCATTTGGTTTGCTTTACAATATCGCCTCGACTGTTAATAAATGCCGAAATGCCTGTATTGGCAGAACGGCACACCCAACGGCGTGTTTCAATGGCCCGCAGCTTGGCGTAATCCAGGTGCTGGTCCTTGCCTGAAGTGTTTTCCCACCAGCCATCGTTGGTAATAATGGCAATGAATTGCGCACCCCTGTGCACTGCATCTGCAACGTAGCTGCCCCAGATGGACTCATAGCAAATAACCGGATCGACACCAATGCCCTCCTGTGAGTAAAATACGCTTGGCGCATCCTGTTTGCCATAACTGCCTGCTGCACCGCCAAAATGTTCAAATGCCGGTTTCAAAAATGTCAAAGCATCGCCAAACGGTAATGATTCGGCCCCGGGCACCAGTTTTGATTTGTGGTAGAACTGCACTTCGGCAGAGTTTTCAATGTTTACCGCGGCATTAAAACTATCATAAAACTGCCCAGGCTTATCTGTAGGGCTGGCGGTTGTAGTGGCGCGGTAGTTATAAAGTTTAAAGGTTTCGGCGCCGGTAATTACATTGCCATTTTTGTATTTGTTGAGGAAATGCTCAATCTGCAAATAATAATTGCTGGTACGGAAGGTGTTTTCATTTACCTCGTCGGCAATGGCTGTTTCGGGCCATATAAAGAATTCGGTATTGGGCTGGGCAATAGAATCGGAGATATGGGTTAATATCTCCAGTTGTTTCATGGCCGGTATATCGCTTTCCTTGGCATACGGATCTATATTCGGCTGTGCCACCACAATATCAGACGGGTCTGGCTGTTCCTCATAAGTATTATAGATATACAGAGAGTAACTGATGGGTAATATAATAGCAAATACAAAGGCCGTTATTAAACCCAGGCGTAAGGTTTTGCTGCTATTCTCGCGCAAACCGATATAGATCAGGAACGCCAGTATATTCACCAGCCATATCCAAACCGTACCGCCGTAAACACCGGTATACTGGTACCATTGTATCCACTGGTGGCTCACGGCAAAGCCATTGCCCAGTGTCATCCACGGGAACGACAGATCCCAGGTTTGGTGCAGGTACTCGTAACCGATCCAGAAACAAACAAAGGCAAAAAGACTGATCGCTCTTTTTGTATTCAAACGCATGCGATAATACAGCCAGCACGCGCTGGACATAAGCAATGGCCCCAGAGAATAAGGGATCAGACTGATAGGCACCGCCGTTACCGGGCCAATCACCTTCAGCGAGTTGTATACCCAGTAAATGCACAGTGTGTTCCAGATAAAAAAGCCAAGAAAGGTAGTGCCGAATATCTTGCGGCCCTTATGGCTGTCGTTTGATCGGATAATATTTTCCATGGCTACCAGCATCGGCACAAAACCAAAGAACAGGAACCATGATGTATAAGGCGTAGGCGGCCAGGCTATCCAAAGTGCCAAACCGGAAAAAATTGCAAGAAGGATATTTTTTTTCATTTTGTATTCAGATGTCATTGCACAATAACCTTATTGATTGCACGCGACGAGATTGCTTCGTCGTACCTCCGCGCAATGACAGGGTATTTATTATTCGTCTTTTGAGTTATCAGCTTTTGCCACTGGCCCCACACATATCACAAACTCTCCTTTAACCGGGTGCGTTTCAAAATGGTGCTTTACTTCGGCAACGGTGCCGCGTACGGTTTCCTCAAACATCTTTGTCAGCTCGCGCGAAACGGACAGCAGGCGGTCAGGCCCGAAATAGGTGGACATTTCCTCCAGCGTTTTCAGCAGCCGGTGCGGCGACTCGTATAATATTATAGTACGTTCTTCCTGCGCCAATATTTTGTAGCGTGTTTGCCGGCCTTTTTTTAACGGCAAAAATCCCTCAAAACAAAATCTGTCTGTCGGAAAGCCTGAATTGACCAGTGCTGGCACAAATGCCGTTGCGCCGGGCAGGCATTCCACCGGCAGGTCATGCTTTAAAACTTCTCGTACAAGGTAAAATCCCGGATCTGAAATAGCAGGCGTACCGGCATCTGATATCAGCGCCACATTTTTGCCTTCCTTCAGAAACTTAACGATCTCGCCCGACGACTGATGCTCGTTATGCTGATGATGCGCATAAACCTTCTTTTGTACATCAAAATGCTTTAACAAGGGTGCAGATGTGCGTGTATCTTCAGCCAGTATCAGGTCGCATTCCTTCAAAACACGCACCGCCCTGAAGGTCATATCTTCAAGGTTGCCGATAGGGGTAGGGACGAGGTAGAGTTTGCCGGTTGAGTTCATAAGTTAGTGGCACTTAACAGTGGCAGTAGCACTTGGGTTTGTTTCGATACAATAAATACTGCTACTGTATTCTGCCACTGCTACTAAAAAAGTATCTTTGCCAAAAATTTAAATAATGCTGCAAGTTAGTTATATCCGCGATAACCGCGACTATGTTTTGGAACGTTTGGCTGTAAAAAATTTTAAACAGCCTGGTTTGGTTGATGAGATCATTCAATTGGACGAGAAACGCCGTTCAACCCAAAACCAGTCTGACGGTGTTTCGGCACAGGCTAATGCAGCTGCCAAACAAATAGGCGAACTAATGCGCAACGGCAAAAAAGATGAAGCCGAAGCTATTAAAGCCAACACTACTGTTTGGAAGGAAGAGATTAAGAAATTAAGCGAGGAACTAACCGCCGTAGAAGAAGAATTGCAGCAAAAACTGTTGCAGTTGCCAAACCTGCCGCATACCTCTGTTCCGAAAGGATCAACGCCGGAAGAAAACGAGATTGTGCTGGAAAACGGCGAAAAACCTGAGTTGCCGGGCAATGCACTGCCGCACTGGGAACTTGCCGCCAAGTACGATCTGATAGATTTTGAACTGGGCGTGAAGATTACCGGAGCCGGTTTCCCGGTTTATAAAGGCAAGGGCGCAAAGTTGCAAAGGGCGCTCATTAGCTATTTCCTCGATCAGGCCGAAAAAGCCGGTTATGCAGAACGTATGCTGCCACTTATGGTGAACGAAGCATCAGGTTTTGGTACCGGGCAATTACCGGATAAGGAAGGGCAGATGTATTTTGTTGGATTGGATAATTTATATCTTATCCCCACCGCCGAAGTGCCAATCACTAACCTGTACCGCGATGTGATTTTAAAGGCAGATGAGCTTCCGGTTAAAAACTGCGGCTATACGCCATGTTTCCGCCGTGAGGCAGGATCTTATGGTGCGCATGTACGCGGCCTGAACCGTTTGCACCAGTTTGATAAGGTAGAGATTGTACAGATTGTCCATCCAGACGAGTCATACAAAACGCTGGAAGAAATGAGTGCGCATGTACAGGGCCTGCTGCAAAACCTCGGCCTGCCATACCGCGTGTTGCGCCTGTGCGGTGGCGATATGAGCTTTACTTCGGCGCTTACCTATGACATGGAAACCTGGAGCGCCGCGCAGCAACGCTGGCTGGAAGTATCGTCGGTATCTAATTTCGAAACCTTTCAGAGTAATCGTCTTAAACTGCGTTTCCGCAATGCGGAAGGCAAAACACAATTGGCCCACACCCTTAATGGCAGCGCGCTGGCCCTGCCGCGTATAGTGGCCACCCTTCTGGAAAATAACCAAACCGAAAAGGGTATCAGAGTGCCTGAAGTACTGGTACCGTATACCAAGTTTGAGTGGATAGATTAGTGAACCGGAATTTTAGGAATTAACGAAATTTATTTGAATTCTGTAATTCCTTTAATTCTATAAATTCGGGTTCAGACAAAAAAGGGATGGTGAAAGCACCATCCCTTTTTTTATACCTGTGATGTCTTTACCATCAGCAATTAAACAGCTTAATTTGATACATGGGAGACCATACTCAAAACCGGCCGGTCAAATATTTCATTAAAAAGGTTGGTTACGGTTTTGCTTTTCTGAATGGTTTGTAATTCTTCCTCATAAATAAAATAATCCACGCCAATGGCTTTTAACAGGCTATCGGCCTTCGGCTCAATTTTGTATTTATAACAGCAGATTTTTATTTTGCTATAAAAATTATTGGTGCGTATGCGGCGTATTACTTTTTCTATATCCTTGCTCAGAAAAGTATGATCCAGCACAATAAGGTTTGGGTTCAGTTCGTATATATTGGGAAAAATCTGGTTAATTGTATGAACGTACCTAATATTCTTGTAATCGATATTTAATTGAGGTGAGCTGACCTCCGGTGTAACAAATAACACCTTCCTGAAATGGGTACGGGACATCTGTTTAGTTTAAATTAAATTAGGAATGTTTAAATCTAACTCGTAAAAAGCACTTTGTCAATACCCTAAGTAAATATTTCCTAAAAAATTAAGGTATAGTTAAGATTAATTTAACATTACTACGTGTAACCAAACAAAAGGTTATAGTCCCCCAAAAAATAGTCTTAAAATTATTTAACTATTTCAAAAGTGGCATCGGCGGTAAATACCAGTTTTATCTTTTTAAAGTCGATGTCTGATTGTGGTACTGTGGCGTTACCTGCCATAGCCATCGCCTTAAATTGATAAGGCCTTGGTTGCACCATATCACTATTGTCTGCGAGGGTGATATTGATTGCATCGCCCAATTTGTCGCCTAAGCCGCTCACCAAAAATGCAGCCCGGTTTTTAGCATCCAGCAAGGCCTTTAATTGAAGCTCATTTTTCAGGTCGTTGATCTTTGAGTAGCTGTAGCTTTCGATATTGGTTGATTGTATGCCCTTCGGGTCGATATTGCCAATAATCTGGTCGAATTTGTTTAAATCATGCAAACGAATGAGATATTGCTTGCTGGCCAGGAAATCAGGCGATTTTTTCTTCTGGTAATAGTTGTTCCAGGCAGAAAGGTTATTGATGGTGAAATCTTCATGCGGGATACCGGCATTTTTTATAGCGCTTTCCAGTTGGTTTTCGAGCACATCTATAGTTACCTTGGTTTTGCCGTTCATATATTCCTGCAACGATATGCTTACATTAATAATATCCGGCGTTACTTCCTGCTGGGCAGTGCCGGTAACTTCTATCTTACGGCGCAGATCGGCATTTTGAGCGAAAACGCTAATGGTTGAAAGAATAAATGCTGCGGTAATTATTATTTTTTTCATAACATGTATTTTAAAGTTAAACCTAAATAAGTGCATTAGGTTTAATCTGACAAAAGTTATGACAACTTATTTATAAGTATTCAGCGAGGCAATTGGTGAGTATATTCACCAGTTCAGGATCATTGAAGCGGTAATCGTCTTCAATTTCAAGCACCACTACCATTTTGCTTTGGAAAGATAACGGAAAGTTTTGACGGAGTATATCTTTATGCCGGCGTTCCATCACGAAGATAATATCAGCCCAATTAATCAGCTTTTCGCTTACGCGAATGCGTGCTTTGCCGGCAAATTCGATAAAGTATGCATTCGCTTAAGCGAAAATCTTATTAAT
>JBQCIS010000312.1:0-12917 GCA_051953515.1 Mucilaginibacter sp. | reverse complement strand
AACCATGAATTTACCGCGTTACGAATATTACGCTTCAAGTGACCAACAGTATTTTAGCTTTTATAGTGACGGGCCTAACGGCCATATAAAAAAAGTGGTCGTCTATTCTAAAATGAGCGACGAGCCGGTGGTTTTCAATTTGGCTTTTGGGGACGAAGACCCTGTGACCCATCAAATCAACGACGATGTTCGCACCAACAATAACGACCGGGATTTGGTGCTCGCTACCGTAGCTATAACCGTTAATGAATTTTCCGAACGATATGGCAATCATTATATTTATGCCGTGGGTCGAACACCCGCCCGGACAAGACTTTACCAAATGAGCATTGCCCGACTATTAGACGAGATTAAACAGGATTTCGAGATATTGGGTTTTGTAGATGATAACTGGCGGGATTTTGAACGGAATGTAAATTATGAAGCGTTTTTGGTCAAACGTAAATAATTTCGTATTTTTGATATAAATAAAAAGCGACATGGCATCGAAGAAACATACAGTTAATGTGGTAAAAGGATATGGCCCGCCAAGCAATGGGGAAACTGTCAGGAACTATGCGAATGATCCCTTTGTTTTGGATAAGTTGGCTAAAGCTAAAGACTTTCTAAGTAAGCACCCGATACCTGAACAAATTTTAAAAAAGCAAAATTAATAGTAAAGCCAGAAACATCTGGCTTTTTTAATTTTAATACCGATTGTCGGCAACTCCACGTTGTGATTTACACTATTTCCCTATAAGTGCAAACAACGGAAACATCAAAAGCTAAATTCGCAATAATTTCCCTTAATTTTGGTTAATTCCTTTTAACCAATGATTAAGGAATGAATTTTGCTTAACCGATGAAACAATACAAGGTCAAGGATTTCTTTGATGTTCGTTTTTTATCAAAAATATTGTCTACACAATATTTTGTGTATTGTATTCCTTATGAAAATCAAAAACCAGCTAAGACGACGTTCTTTTCGCGCGCTAATTTGAAATTTGCACGGGCTGTACACGATCATTATTGCCTGACACTGGTTGAATGTCCGTTTGAATTTAATTTTGACACGTTGTTGGCTCACTTTGAATGGTTTGCAGAATTTATGTATTTCAATTTCTCAGCGGCCACGTTGGAGTTTGATATACTGGATAAATTAAAAAACAGGAAGTTAAACAACGACCAGGCTGACCTTCTAATTCATATTCTCGATAATCATCCCGCACCCTATGAATTTGATTTGAACACCTATCAAGACAGGGCTAAATTTGCGTTGTTAAAGCGGCAAAACATTTCCGAAAACGGCGCCATAAATACTTTTTTGGAAAGGGACGCCTATTTCAGAAACACCTTCAAAGATGCCTTACTATCGATAAAAAATGACCTAAAAAAAGGCACACCTGAACCACTGGCTGACCAGCCGGTTGTAGCCAAGAGCGAAGAACGGTTTATTGCTGAAAGCAAGAAGTATGAACCTTCTGTTTATGGCTATCTACGGCTCAATGAAACTTTAACCGAGGAACAAAGGAAAGACGTAATCAATTTTTTATATGATCTGCTCAAAGACCTCTTTTTTAAAAACTATTCATTTCAAGATTTCCAATCCATATTTACAACTGAAAACAGCCAGCCGATCATGCTGGATATATCCATCGAAAACACCTATCATATCGATGCGCAAAAACTGCATTGGTTAATCCGGTCGCTCCGCGATACGCAGAAATTACTGCCCGTCGGCTGGGAAGTCATTCGTAAAAAACTTATCGTATATAATCAGCACGGACATTTGGTAGGTACAGCTTACCAAATCAGTGAGACAAAAATACCGGTGCAAAAAAAGCGGCAGGTGCAAAAATTATTGCAGCCACTTTTTGATAAACTGACTGCTTTGCCGCAGTAACGTAAATAAACGGTCATACACCCAAAAATATTTTCCAAACTTTCTTCCAGTTTCCAATAATCACCCGATTGTTGGAAAGCGCCTCGCGTTACTTTGCCCAAAAGGAACGCTCATGCAACAACAACTTCAATTTATCGGATTTAGCTTACAGGAAGCCGAACAGTTCTTAAAAGCAATCGTTACCGACTGCATACACGAACAGGAACAGTCGCGCAAAGAAAAAGAGGCTGAAAAGCCCTTAACTCCGCAGGAAGCAGGCAAGGCTTTAAAAGTTTCCCAACCCACACTGCGGCGGTATGTGCAGTTGGGGCTTATACGCAGGCATGACCTCGGGCCACGCCGTAAGGTGTTCTATTTGTCAGAGCTGGAACAAGACATCAAGCAAGTTCGGGCTTCCATATTAACCTATAAATAACACAATACATATATGCAGCCATCGGTATAGCTGTACATGTCCGCTTTTTGCGGAGCCAGCTATGTTTTGGTGTTACCAAAACTCGCTGGCCCCATTCATGCTATCGCATTCATGGGGGGATTTTTAAGACAGGAAAGGATTTAAAGATGCTTGGAAAACCTAAAAACAAGAAAGGCGGCAGGCCGCCAAAAGAAGTAAAGCGATTACGAACGCTTTCCGTCAGGTGTTCCTTTTTTGAGGGAATGCAGATCGAGCGTAAAGCCAAACAGGTTGGTTTAAGCGTATCGGAATACTTACGGGAAATGGGGTTGAAAGGAGTGGTAAAATTCAGGATGAAAACGCTGAACCGGGAGGTATTACAGTTTACGGGAACACTGAACCACATTGCGGCCAACCTCAACCAGATCGCTAAAAAGCGAAACAGTTTTGATGAATTAAGTGTGCTTGAACGCGCAAGGCTCAACCAGCAAAGTGCCAGCCTGCAACAAGTAGTTACCGATATTAAAACCTATTTACAATGATCGGCAAGATAGGCACAGGCAAAAGTTTCCGGGGATGTTTGAACTACCTGCATGAAGGCAGGCTACAACAGAGCAAAGCTTTGCAGGAAATGGAACAGGAGAAAAAGCAGGCGCGGGTTATCTGCTATAATCAATGCTTCGGTAATAAAATAGAACTGATACAGCAGTTCAATGAGGTACGAAATTTAAACCCCAAACTATCCAAGCCTGTATTACATGCCTCATTAAGCTTTGCCTATTCTGACCAGTTAAGTAACCAGGATAAAATAGACATCGGAAAACAGATGGCTAAAGATTTTGGATTTGAAAATAACCAGTATGTGATTATCGAGCATGGCGACCGGCAGCACCAGCATTTACATATTGTAGCTAACAGGGTTGGCTATGATGGCAAAACAGTTTCAGATAGTAATAACTATAAACGGATGGCAAGCTTTTGCCGGAATATGGAAAGGAAATACCAATTGGAGCAAATACTTAGCCCACGCAAGTTTTTATCTAAGGAAGAAAGGATGCTGCCACGTCTGGACGTCCGTAAAGAAGCATTGAAAGAGGCGATTACAAAATTCTTGAAGCAATCAGTAACCCTAAAAGAATTTAAGAATAAGATCACGTCAAAAGGCTATGAAGTTGAACTGGGCAGGGGTATTGCCTTTACTGATGCACAAGCAGTAAGGTTTAAAGGCAGTGAGGTTGGTTATCCTTTATTGAAAATTGAAAAGCATTTGGCGCAAAACAGGCAACAGCAGCATCAAGAACTGCAACAACAATTAAGTATTGCTCAAAAGCTAAAGAAGACGCCTCGGCAGCAACAGGAGCAATTAAAACAGAAAGAAGAAGAACAGCAAGTTAAACAATGGGGAGGACTTAGTTTATGATAAACGAAACAAACTTTAATTCGGTGATGGAGGATTTTACCAAGGAATTGCAAGCAATAAAAGAGGTGGTAAAAGTATTGCCCGCAAGGGTTGATGAACTCACTAAAAAGGTAGATGGCTTTAAAAGCACGGTAGAGAATATACAGGTAACTGCCCCCGTACCGGAATTATTACCCGTACACAATATTGTAGCAGATGGTTTTACAACTATAAGAATTGCTGTACAAAGGCAGCTCAATGACCTGTTCACCAAAAACCGCATACTGGTATTGCCGGATGACGGCGGTAAAAGTTTTTTTAAGATCATGCGCAAACGGGTTATGATTTTAACAGGCATTGCCTTAACGGTTGGCCTGATCTGCTGGTTTGGTTTCCGGTATTGGTATATGAACAGTGAGAATACCCGTTACCGCAATTCATGGTACTGGAATTATTTAAAGCAGGATAAAAAAGGCAAACAGGATATGATTAATGACCTGGATAGTTTTAAGGTGGCTGACATCAACAGTTACAGGACAGACAGCATAGCAAGATATCAAAAAGCAGCAGCAACCTAATTGCGTATCAGGCAATTGGAAAGGGAAGCAGATAGTTTGAAGGCATTGAAAAATAAACCTGATTGATAAAAGCCACCCATTCAGGCAAAGCAGGTTCATCCATGAATCCCGGTATCCGGGATCATTCCTTCACCCGCTTTGCCTGACGCGCGGCAAGCGTGATGCTGCGCAACACCCTTGCCCTTTCCCGCCCACAAATAAAATATCCCATTTCACCGCATCCGGCAAAGTTACCGACCGGCGGACTGAAAGGTCAAGGCTATATAAACGGGCGGGAGTTGTTCGCTGTCAGCGGCCCCGCCCGGCCTTGACCTTTCAGCCGCCTTGCGCTTTTGGTGCCTAAGCGGTGAAAATGGGATGGTGTGTGGAATGGCAGATTTTTTAAAGATTCAGGCTTGACTGTAGTGGTCGGAAGTCAAATAGTTTTTACGTAAAAGTCTCCGTTCTGCAGAAAGAAGAGTCTTATTTATTCCGTGGCTTTCTCAGAATTAGACAGTTCTTCAAATTTGGCTATCATCGTAGGATTTCCCCTGGTTAATTTCTTTATAGTCAAATCTTCCGCCTTGTTGTTTGCAAGTCGAAGATTGTTTTCAGACGAGAGCAATGCATCTTTAGTCTTCTGTAGATGATCTATCGTCTTGTCAATTTCTTCAATGGCAGTTTTAAATTTACGACTGGCAAGATCATAGTTTCTTGCAAAACCTTCTTTGAAATTATTAATATTTTCTTCAAAATTAGTGATGTCAATATTCTGATTTCTCACATGGGCGAGTTCAGCCTTGTATTTAAGAGAATTCATTGCCGCATTGCGTAGGAGGGTTATAATAGGAATGAAAAACTGCGGACGAATTACATACATTTTTAAATACCTGTGAGACACGTCGACAATACCAGTATTATATAGCTCATTTTCTGCCTCCAGGAGAGATACGAGAATAGCATACTCGCATTTTTTCTCATTGCGGTCTTTATCAAGTTCGCGTAAAAAGTCTTCGTTCTTTTTCTTAGTAGCAGTTTCATCGCCTTCGTTCTTCATTTCAAACATGATTGATATCGCCTCGTTCCCATCTTCATCTGTTTCTCGGTATATGTAATCACCCTTACTACCACTTGTTGAGTCGTTATCTTTTTCAAATTATGCGTTTTTAAATCCGGTTGCACGAAGTTTATTGAACTCGGTTTCACAATGTTGTTCAAGTGTTTCGCCAACCATTTTTGTTGAAAGCCTGACCTTCAAGTCCTTACGAAGGGCTATTTCTTCATCTTTCAACTTGATGATATCGTCCTTCGTCTTGAGTTCAATTGAGTATTTTTCTTTCAACGATGTTTCAAGCAATTGTTTTTCGGCATCCTTATTTTTGAGTTCCCCAGCAAGTTCGTCGCGTTCTTTTTCAATCTTTGTTACAGCCTCAGTGACGGCAAGTTTTTGCTCAAGTTCAGCACTGTTTATTTTTGACCTCATCTTGGCGATCTCTGATTCTTTCCTTGATTCAAGCTCTGCGAGTTCGCGTTCCTTATCCGCTTTTAGTTGAACTAATTCAGTATCTTTTTTTGCAAGATCAGATTGCAAGGTGTTTTTCAGCTTGGCCTCGGCAAGCTTAACAGCGCTTTCTTTATCTTTTTCAAACATTTCCAGACGCTCATGAAGTTCCCTTGCAAACTCATGATCATGAACCTGCTTTAAAATATCTGCAAAACCTGCTTCATCTATTTTGAAAGCCTTTTTACAATGTGGGCAAATGATTTCATTCATAAAAATTATGATAATGTTTTAGCCTTTATTATTTGTTATGTACCTTTTATTTATTTAGGGTTAATAGTTATTGTATCGGAATTTTCGTCGTTTTTGAATCCTATTAATACCCACTAAAAGAGCCATTTTCGACTACATTTAAGCTGATTTTTTAAGAACGGATGGCTCCCAGGCCGTGACTTTTTAGCCACCTTACGCTTTTAGTGCCGAAGGGCTGAAAATGGGGTAACGTGTAGAATAATTAAATGTCATCTATTCACAGTTAAAATTATCCTTAATCGTCGATTATATGCGACTAAAAAAGCCAATTACCTATGCCTTCTTTTATTTACCAAGTTTGCTATATGTAAAGCCACCTCGCTAACGATTTAATATAAGACCACTAAACACCCACCTTTGATTTTTGAGCTTCATTATTTTCAAGTATCGGCCAAAGGGGCTCTATTGCGGTTATCCTGTTTGAGTAATAATCAGCACCTCTAATGCGATAAAATTGCCATCCGCATCTTTCCAACACCTTCTGGCGATTTAAATCTGCTGCATAATGTTCCGGGCCGTGAAATTTATCGCCATCGCATTCTATTGCTATCTTTGTTCCGTTTCCCAGAATGACGACTAAATCTATTCGATATCTTCCATTTGCGACTTTATATTGAGGTATGACTTCAAACCCTCTTCCTGAAATATCATTATATACATCGACCTCAAACCAACTTTCAAATGGTTCAGGTTGTTGACCGATTTTTCTTTCTACCTTTTTGTTTAAAATAGTTCGGTTTTCTTTATAGTTCTGAAAATGATTAAGCAAGGAATACCTCAGATCGACCACGTCTTTACTTTTTGCTTTCAAATCTTCTAATTGCACTGAATGAAAAAGCCAAACCTGTTCTTTTGCTCGGCTCATAGCCACGTTGAATCGCCGCTCATCCTCTGGTTTTGTAAGCGGCATTCTATTATGATTATGTGCTGTAGTTAAACTTAAAAACATTATGTCGCGCTCATCTCCTTGAAAACTTGAAGACGTACCACAAATGATTTTTCTTTTGTGGAATTCCAATTCTCCTATTTTGTTTATTAACGAATTTTCAATTATTGAACTTTGTCGTGACCCCTGTAAGCCAATGACTCCGATTGTTTTATTCTTATAAGCATCATCTTTAACCAGGTCTGCAATTTTAGACACAATTAATTCCGCTTCTTCTCGATTAATAATGTTAGTGTGCGTCCCCTCTGTAAAGCCAGTTTCGCAAAAAACAGCTTTCAAAGGCTCAAGGCGGTTTTCGGAGTACTGTTTTAAAGGATATAAGCCTATATTATTTTTTGCATAAAAATGTTTGTTACAAAACTCAATGATTTCTGGCATACACCTATAATGCTCTCGTAGGATTGTCAGACCATTACAGAATATTTTCGCATGATCGAAAAAGCTGAATTCCGTGCCGTAGTAGTTTGCGAACGGAATGTCTTTTAAATGTCGGAAAATATGTGCACTCATCGCATTCGCGTCTACACCGATATATTCTGGCGAGGTCTGTTTGTCATCGCCGACAATAATTATGTTTTTTGTAATGTATAAGAGAAATATAGCATCAGGGCCTAACTGACTGGCTTCATCTACTATAACGTAATCAAACATTCCAACTTCTGGATTTATCGTTTCGGCTACTTTATATAAAGGCATTATCCAACAAGGAATGGAATCCTTGCATTGCTCCATTTGTCTTTGAGCCTCACGTCGAAATTTAATCGCTTTCTTTCCAGTGCCAGTTTTACCTATTTTACTTACCGAAAGTACCCAAGCTTCAAGATGTTGCCTTAAATTCCTTTTTTCTGCCAACCGTTGAAGGACAGATGACCATGCTTTATGTGCAGCCAATTGTGAAACAATTTTATCCTTTGACCCTTCGGCATCCGTTATATCAACCAAAATATTTGCTTGATAATCTTTTGAAAGCATCTTCTTTAGGGTTTGTTGCGCATGTCTAAAATGAATAGCCTTAGGAAGTATTTTCAAATGGTCATCAGACAGATTATCGTTTACTATCAATTGAACTAGTAAAGGCAAGTCGTTTCGTAGTTCATTTTTAAGTAAGCAATAGGATTTATATTCTTCTTTTTTTATTCTAAGGTTTTCTAACTCCTGTAAGCCGACTTCATATTTATGCCAATTATTTTGCTTTAAGTCATTCAACAATGTTCTGCAAAATGGATGGAAGTACTGATTATTGAGAATAGTCTGTGTATTTTCAAGCCTACTCTCAAAGCCGGAGATTGACTTCGCCAAGTTGCTAAACTCAATGTTCTCAATTTGTTCTTTTAAAGAGTTCGAATCGGAAACATTAATTTTCAATAAAGACGAAATTTGAATATCAGTAGCTATATTTTTTGCTGCTTCGATATTTGAGATCAATTTTTCGACTTCGTTGCGGAGATTATTGTAAAAGAAAAACTTATCATAGAGGGAAGTTAATGACGGCTTAATGACCTCGCTCCACAATTGTTCTAGGTTATCGAAGCTCTGCTTGATTTGCAGACTTTCAAGAAATAAATTTAAATTTTCAATGTTGTCACATCTATTGTTATTAACTCTAACTTCATCTAAAAAATATTTCTTGGATTTTAAGTCAGCGCCCGATAATGGATTGTTAAAAATTGAAAAGACGCCGGATACTCTTTTCCCTTCATTTATAAGATTGACAAGAATTTGCGCATCGTTTTTTAATACCTTAATACTTCTGTTCGAGGGATATATGATTTCGACATCTTCATCGAATTTTTTCAACCTTTCAGTTGACAATTCATTTAATATAGTAGAAGTCCTTGACAGCTTATCCGCCCAAAAAGGTAAATTGGTGATTATATCTTTCTCTAAAACATTCTTGAACGAAAGCTGACAAGCCTCGATTTCTATAGTAGATTCAAGCAACCGAGACAGTAGGTTTAGTAACTTGTCATAACTATTACACTCAACAAAATGCTCTACACCTTTGTGAGGGTATCTTTTTGTAATTTCATCTTTAATGTTTAGATATTCTAAAAAATCTGATGCGCTTATTAGTTTTGACTTTTCGGGAATTTCAAGGACTAATAAACTCAAATCTTCGTTCTGATAATAACTTGTCTGTTGAAAAAAGGTAGTTACTTGTTCGACTATGTTTAAGCGGTTCAAATCGCTGTAGTCGTCCTGAAACCAATTTAACGCCTTTGAATCTAATTCCAATTTTTCTGCGATTTCCAAAAGACTACCTTCATAAAAGCTATTTATAAAAGCCTTTCGAGTGCTACTCTCATTGACAAGCAGCCACTCGTTCGTAAGCCGGGCAATTTTTTTGTTCGCATCCGAAAGTTCACTTAAAAGCTCATTAGTTCTCGCAGTATGGAAATCCCGATTTCCTTTTGAAAATTCGTCGCTAATAGAATTAACACTAGCCTCTAAGTCTTTTATTGAATCAGAATCGCCGCTCAGTAGATTTACCGTAAGTTTTTGGAATTCGTCAGGTAGCTGCTGCTTTAATACCTCTAATGCTCTCTTTGTGTATGCGGTTATAAGAACTCGCTTCCCATTTGCTAGTAAATGACATATAATATTCGCAATCGTATGCGATTTTCCCGTTCCTGGCGGGCCTTGCGCTAATACTTTATTACTAGCTTTTGCTTTTCTAACTATCTTTATTTGTTCTTCATTGTATTTTTTAGGAAAGTAAATAATCTCATCATCGAAATCTGATTGACTAAAGTCAACGGCTGACTGACCATCCTCTTGTTGAAACCCGGCACTTATTAAATCATTAATCGAATCAATATCTAAATCCGATTCAGCGCCGCCTATAGACTTAATAATCTTCTCATATAAAGCTGAAAAAGATCGAGTATTCCTTTTTCTGAGAATAAATGCCGGCGAATAGCTAATTGTGGGTTTAGTAGAAATTTCGGGCCGTTCGAGATTATCGAAAAATGCGCCCTCCGAATGAAATCTACTAGCGAAAATGCGGCAGCAGTCCAAAACGTTCTTATCTTTAAGAAAATTCACGACATCTTTGGTGCTTAAATAGTCTTTGGCTAAGTTTTCGGCCTCAATCACATTTGCCGCTTCAAATATTTCTTGAAGATCGATGAACGCGTCCGGTTCAAAACGAACTTCCCCATCAGCTGGGGCAACAACCTTTATCAACGATTCGGAGGAATTAAACTCAAACAGTATATCAACTTTTAACGTAAGGATATGTCTAGATATCAATGGGCTATTTTCATTTTCCCTAAAATTCAAATAACCTAAAGCAAGGATTAATTCGTATTCTTCACCGAACTGTTGAACTTTATTATAAATCGTAAAAAACTGGTTATATAAGTTGTTTAGTTTTTTAAATTCTTGGTTCTGCTCTTCATAAATTGCTAATTGCTGCTTATATAATTTAGAATCTGTCTCCCACGAACTACTTAAATATGCCTCAAACTCTTCTGTGATTTCGGGGTGATCCTCGATTAATACTTCATCCTCTTCAATAAGCGCTGTTTGTTTTAAAATCGGCTTTGATTCGGAGTTAATCAAACTTGACTCATCTACCCATGTCTGCAAATTAGCTGACAAGACCGGAAAACTTGGTTTTTTAGGCGGTGTTTGTTTCGTTAGTGATAATAGACAGTCATCAACAGTATTAGACGTTTCATCAGAAGCACACTTAACAGAGTCGTGTTTGGGTAAATCAACTACCCAAATGGCAGGTTCATAAGAACTAGAGTTATTTATATCTCTAACCGGGTTGCTCCTAAGTTTGGAAAATTCGAGCAAATAATTAAAAATCTGAAGATACTTTTCTTTTTTCATTAGTCATTTCTTTCTTCAATTTCACCAAGCGCTATCCTTTGCTTTTCCTCAGATCACCAATTTTAGGCGAGATTTGTATCGTAAATTTTCGGTTTTCATTTTCATTTGCTTCCCTTGACTTTCCGAAATATCCGCTACCGCTGATTAAGATTTCACAGTTACCAAATGATCTGAAATTTAAACCATGACTTTGCCAATAGTTGACTAAAGCGAGAGACCTATCGTAGCTCAGCTTATATCCGACGTCTGGAATGTAATTGTAATTCCCATTTGATCTCTGGGTGTTCCCTTCGATTACCAGCAAATAATTAACATTGGGATTTTCCTTTGTCAAATGAGTCATTAGATTAAATATACTTTTCCCAGATTCCAACAAGTCGGATCTTAAATTATCAGGAATGTCCATAATATTAGAACTGTTCCCTTTGAAATTTACGTCTACCTTCAATTTATACCGCTTATTCCTTGGGTCAAAAACAAAATAGCGTTTGTCCAACTTTTCGAGGGCCTGTTGAATTCGGTGTATTTCATCGAGCTCCTTTTTTGCAGCGGTCAACTGATTGATGACTCTGGTTTGAATGCTAAATACCAAAACAAATAAAACGAGCATTACAAAAAATAGGCTGGTCATCAAATCTGCATAACTGAGCCAAAAGGAGTCCTTCTTTTTTTCGGTTACGTTTGTTCCCATTAGTTCTCAGTTGATGCGGTCAAGGTTGTTTTAGTGAGCTTTATATTAAAGTCTTTTATTGTTTCAATCAATTGTAAGTTTAACTCTAATGAGGCTTTCTGCGACTCTTTAAAATCATTTCTCATTTCGATTATGTCAGTTCTGAGTGCCCGAAATTGTTCGTTTTGGGTATTGGAATTTTCTACGAAGATTTTGATAGAATTTTTTATTTCATTTAATCCAATAAAAAAATTCTCGTTTTCGCCTATAAAGTTTTCAATTAATTGAGATGATTTTTTAAAATAGCCGTTTAGTGTCTTATAGACTTCCGAAATATCTGCATTTAGTTCATCAACATTCTTTCGCCAAATTTCCTTATGATCGTTTATTGTTGGGAAGTGGATTTCTAACGAATCTTTGAACTGTTTTTGCAATTCAGAGCCATTTAATACATTGGTACTTATAGCTAACAGATTTGTATTAAAATCTTTGAAATTGCCGATAATGGTATTGAAGTCGCTGACAGTTTGAGCAGTTAACTTGATATTATCATTCAGACTCGTCTGGTATTGCTTAAAGGTATCTAAATGTTCGGACGAGCTTTTTAAATCTGCAAAAACTTGAACAATCTGTTTTGACGTTTCTGTAATGCCCAATTTATTGATCTCTTGTAAGACAATTTGTTGTTTGCCAAGATTGTCATTAAGTAACCTCGCAGAATCACCATAATCTTCTATGTTTTCCCCAAATTTTTGAATAAAATGGTCTAAGACACTTTTAAAATTACTTAGACTGCCGGAAACACCTAAGTTTAATACTGGTAAGAGTTCTCTTTGAATGAAATCGTAATATTGATTCTTATCAACCTCGTTCTTAGACACTGCAGGTCGATAATTAACTGATGTATTTATTACTGTCAGTGCCAAACCGGTCAAACTTGCCACCATTGCTAATACAACACCATTCAATAAACCCTGAATGCTATTCGTGCTAATTAATCCGTTCGCAGAATTAAAATCTACATGACTTAAACCAAAAATTATTCCTATGAAAGTGCCACCAAGCCCTATATAAAGCGGCAAATTGATAAGGTTGTTGACCTCGTTCTCCAATCTTTGCAGATGTCGTTCACATATATCTTGCAAGATATTTAAATCAGCGGCGCTTCCTTTATTTTTATACAAATACGCATTTGTGGAATTAATGACTTCGCCAAACGTGTAATACTTGCTTTTAACTTGAGAAGGCAGAACGAGTAATTCTACTTTTTTTTGATCATTACTTTCGCTGTAAATATTTTCATGAGTGTCAGAGTCTCCGATTCTTGAAATGAAATCTTCGAATTCTTCGCTATCTACCGAATAGTAATCTTCGATCTTAAAGTCAATTATTTTCAGTTCCCGAAAAGAATTAGGG
>JBQCIS010000311.1:0-13250 GCA_051953515.1 Mucilaginibacter sp. | reverse complement strand
ATACTCTATTGAAAAATAGCATCTTTGCCCCCTATATTAAAACTGAGCCTTACCTGGTTCTAAAAGGATTAAACGCAGCGATACAAAAGCATAATGATTAAATATACCAAACTTTTTATAACAGTAATACTTGCTACTATAGTTTACCAGGTTAGCGCGCAATCAACAGCTACTACAAGCTCGCCGTACTCGCAGTTTGGCTTAGGCGAATTAGTGCCGCAGGCGCTTACGCAGAATATTGGTATGGGCGAACTTACAACTGCTACCAATCAGTTTGGCGGTTACTATAATATCAACCCCGCTAATCCGGCCTCTTATGGTACAATAGGTTTAACTACTGTTGATATAGGTTTATACGGGCAGCGTCTAACACTAAGCCAAAATGGCCAGGCAAACCAGGCAAACGGCAACTTCAGGCTTAGTCACGTAGCTTTTGCATTCCCTGTAACGCGGCGTTCGGCAGTAAGCTTTGGCATGCTTCCGTACAGCCAGATGGGTTATAATTATAAAGTAGCCAAAAATAACTTTGGGACAGGTTTACCTACCGATACCAATCAGGTAAATTATTTATACAGCGGTGATGGTGGTTTAACTAAAGCCTACATCGGATATGGTTTTGGTATAGGCAGGCATTTCCTTATTGGCGGTAACGTTTCTTACATATTCGGTAAGTTGCACCAGTATGCTTCAACCGAAATACCCAGTTTGCCTGGTGCCCTCGACTCAAAAATTGAGAATACCTATGCCATAGGTGGTGTAAACTATGATTATGGCGCCCAATACACTATAGATCTGAATACAACAAATCACATTATCTTAGGCTATTCAGGCTCTTCAAGTAATGATATTAACAGCCAGTACACCAGCCTGGTATACCAGTATAACTACGATAGCAACGGAAACCAGAATACACCACTGGATACACTGTCAAGCACCAAGAACCCGAAAAATAAAATAAAACTGCCTTTAATGAACCATTTTGGTTTAACTTATTTGCTGGATAATAAGTTGTTGTTGGGTGGCCAGTACAGCACAGGCAAATGGTCTCAGCTTACAATAGGGGGCGTAAACCAGGGATTACAGGATAGCAAAACTTTTAATTTCGGTGGCCAGATCACTCCTAAATACGATGCGCTGAACAACTACTGGGCAACAGTAAGCTATCAGTTGGGCTTTGTTTACAACCAGACTTATGTTAATGTAAATGACCCTTCAAGTAATAACACTACCAACATCAAAAACTACGCTGTAACACTTGGTTTAGGGTTACCGCTGCACCCCAGCCCTACAGGTCTTAGCTTTTATCGTATAAATTTTGCGGCAGAAGTAGGGCGCGAAGGTACGTTGCAGAACAACCTGGTGCGCGAAACCTATGTAAATTTCCACCTGTCATTTACCTTGAATGACAGATGGTTCATACAATACAAGCTCGGCGAATAATTTATTTGCATGCTACCCGGCGTAAAACATATTTCAAAACTATGTTTGCCCGTATTACTGGCAGCTGTGCTGATATTGCAGGCTTGCGAGAACGACATCAAGAAGATCCGCCAGCTATCCGCCAGCGAGCTGAATATGAATGTTGATACGGTGCATAAGGTCGAGATCATTTTTAGTGATTCGGCGCATGTAAAGTTTAGGGTACTTTCTCCGTTATTGCTTAAATACACCAGTAAGGCACCATACAACCTGATGCCCAAAACCGTACACCTGATTATCTACGACCGCGACCTGAGCCAGATGGGCGATCTTACCGCCGATACAGGTATACAACGCGAGGCCGATAACCGGATAGAATTTAGAAAGAATGTGGTGGCAAAAAATGCAAAGGGCGACGTCTTCAAATCTGATGAACTGATATGGGATCAGGTAACCAAAAAGATGCATTCAAGCAAGGCCGTGCAGATCATTATGGCAAACGGCGATATTACCAATGGTATAGGTTTTACCAGCGACCAGAGCTTTGAGCATTGGACAATAGATAAAATGACCGGCATCTTCAATGTTGATGAAAAGGATACTGAGCAGGGGCAAATTCATTAAAAAAATTGATTAGATAATTTTACCAAAAGTTGTATCTTGCGCCTCCTTTTTAGGATACGTATATAAATAGTTTTTAGAGATTTATGGGAATAATGAGTTTTTTGCGCAATCGCATGGGCTATATATTAATAGGCATGATAGCGCTTGCGTTGTTACTTTTCATCGCAATGGATATGTCACGTTTCGGTAGCAGCATGTTCCGCGACGATAACACAGTTGTTGGCGAAGTAGCCGGACAGACATTAGCCGACAGCGACTACAATAACCGGGTTAAAGAACTTACTGCGATGTATCAAGAGCAATCGCACCAGAGCGAATTGCCGGCACAGTATACATCGTATATTCAGGAAACGGCCTGGCAGCGTATGGTGAGTGATGCCATCATGAACCATGAGATAGATAAGCTGGGTTTAACAGTAGGTACGGCTGAAGAAAGTGATATGATACAGGGTAATAATCCTAATTCGCAGATCGTACAGGCTTTCCAGGCCGCTAACGGACAGCTTGACCGCTCAAAGTTAAACCAATTCTTGTCGCGCATATCACAGGCTAAAGAAAATGATCCGACTTTCATCCGCTGGTCGGGATTCCTTAAACAAATCGTAGACCAAAAACGCGACGAGAAGTACCTGAGCCTTGTGGCTAACGGACTTTATATTAACTCGCTTGATGCTAAGGACGATTACGAAGCAAAGAACAAGCTGGTTAACCTGAAATATGTAAGGCTTGATTATACATCAATACCTGATAACAAGGTTACAGTTTCTGATGACGACTATCAGAACTATTATAACGATCATAAGCAGGAATTTGATAATCCTGAAGAAACCCGTACCCTGCAATATGTAAGCTTCAATGCAGCGCCGTCAAAAGCCGACTCAGCTGCTATAAAAGCAGATATTGAAAAAGTTATACCTGATTTCAAAACAACCAAAGATGATTCAAGCTTTGTTGCGATGAATTCAGAAACCAAAGAGCCATTGGTATGGAAACGTAAAGGTCAGCTTGATCCGAAGATCGATTCGATCATGATGAACGCTTCACCGGGCTTTGTATATGGCCCTTACATTTCAAACGGTGCTTACAATGTAGCTAAACTGGTTGCGTCAGAAGTGGGCCCTGATTCCGTTAAGGCAAGGCATATATTATTGCCGGTAACTGCTTCGCTCGCAGCAACACAAAAAACTGCCGATTCTATAAAACAGATCATACAAAGCGGAAAATCATCATTTGCCGATATGGCTAAGATGTATTCGGTTGACAAGGGTTCAGCTGACAAAGGCGGCGAACTGGGTACATTTGCCCGCGGTGCAATGGTGCCTCAGTTTGAGGATGCTGTTTTCAATGGCAAAAAAGGTGAAATAAAAACAGTTGTAAGCCAGTATGGTGTACACATTATAGAGATAGAAGACCAAAAAGGTTCGCAGAAAGTGGTTAAAGTTGCTGTTGTTGACAAACCGTTAACCGCAAGCTCTGCAACACAGTCTGCCGCTTACAGCAAGGCGCAGGCCTTCCTCGGATCGGTTAATGATAATTTCTCGGGCGAGGCCGCCAAAGAAAAACTTACCGTATTACCTGCTCAGGACCTTACCGCAATGGCGAGCAATTTGGGTACTTTGCCTAATGCACGCGAGGTGGTAAGATGGGCATTTAAAGCCAAGGTTGGCGATATAACAGATCAAGTTTATACATTGGGCACCCAATATATTGTTGCACAGCTAACAGTAATAAAACCTAAAGGCATATTGCCGCTTGACCTGGTAAAAAACCAGATAAAACCAATGGTGATAGTAAAGGTTAAAGCAAGAATGCTGGAAGACAAACTGAAAGATGCGGCGAACGGCGCAGCAAGCCTTGCTCAGGTAGCGCAAAAGGTTGGTGCAACAGTTGTTCCGTTACAGAACATTGTATTTGCTAACCCTGTTATCCCGGCTGGCGGAGCAGAGTTTAAACTGATTGGTGCTGCGTTCGGTTCACAACCAAATAAAGTATCAGCGCCAATTGAAGGTACAGTGGGTGTTTATGTATTTAGTGTTGATGGCTTTGTAAAACCTGCCCCATTAACCAATGTGGTAAGGGAGCAACAGCAAATGAGCCAGATGCTGGGCCAGCGTGTTGAGCAAATGATATTTGTAGCGCTGAAAGATAAGGCGAATGTAAAAGATTACAGAAGCAAGTTCTTATAAGCCTATTTTAAAGTATTTTTGTATCCGGGAATAGCTACAAACTGTTCCCGGATTTTTATTTTTAGGAAATGGACATACAGGAAAATATAGTGAACAAGGTAGCCATGAGCGGCCTGATCACGCTTGATCCCGCATCTTTTTACCAGAAGGGCGAACGTGTACTGTACGATATAAAAGATAACCTGTACATGGAACTGATGCTGCGTGAGAAAGACTTTCGTGAATTTGTAAAAGCACACGACTGGAGCCAGTATGCCGGTAAGCATGTGGCCATTACCTGTACCGCCGATGCCATTGTGCCCGCATGGGCCTATATGCTGCTTGCTAACAGGCTTGCGCCCTATGCTGCTTCAGTAGTGTTTGGAGACCTGGATATGCTTGAATCCGTATTATTCCTGAAAGAGATTGAGAAGGCAGATCTCGAACAATATCGCGACCAGCGCATTGTGCTGAAAGGCTGCGGCGATACGCCTGTGCCGGTATCTGCCTACGTTGAATTAACCAGAAGGCTCACCCCGATAGCCAAGAGCCTGATGTATGGCGAACCCTGCTCAACTGTGCCTATTTATAAGCGTAAAGAATAAACTGACATTTTAGCCGTTAGTGTAACATTCAAAGTGTAATACTCCGGGCAAATATTATTCACGCGCATTTGAATGATAATATCAATGGCTAAACACCAAATAATGAGATTGTTCCTTTTAACAGTTCTGCTTTTTACAGCTTTCACAACGGGGTTATTTGCCCAGGAGCTGGTAAAAGTTCCTGAAACGGCCTTTAAGCCTGGTGAAGAACTGAGTTATAGGCTTAAATACGGTTTTTTTACGGCAGCCACGGCTGATATAAAGGTGGAAAGTAGTAATATCAGGTTTGAAGGGAACCCTGCCTACCATATTGTAGCCGATGGCAAAACTGCCGGTACCTTCGACTTTCTGTATAAAGTGCGTAACCGATATGAAACCTATGTGGATGAAAAAACACTGCAGCCTTACTTTTATGCAGAGAACCGGCATGAATCAAACTACAAGCATTCAGACAAGGTTACTTTCAATCATAACACGGGTAAGATAACCGCAGCTAAAGGTACTTTTGCCTTAAAAGGCCAGGTGTTTGATTTTCTATCAGCCTATTACTTCGCCCGCAATTTGGATGTGACCAAAATGCGGATAGGAGAGAAGTTTGATTTGCAATACTTTCTGGAAGATGGCATCCATACGCTTACCATCACTTATGTAGGTAAAGAGAAAATGGACTGTTCGCTTGGTACATTTAATTGTTATAAATTTAACCCCACAATTATTCCTGGCCGCATTTTCAGAAAGGATAGCAAACTGTATCTGTGGATCACCGCTGATGGTAACCGCATCCCGATAAAAGCGCATGTAGAAGTAATTGTAGGCAGTTTAACAATGGATCTGCTGGATGCTAAGAATCTGAAATATCCATTAAATCCGATGAAGTGATATGATCGAAGTAGGCAATACATTAGTGCACGAAGACGTAGTGAAGAACAATTTTGTATGCAACCTAAACAAATGTAAAGGAGCATGCTGTATTGAGGGCGATTCAGGGGCGCCGCTAAACGCGGACGAACTGGATATACTTACAGCTATCTATCCAAAGGTAAAGCCTTATATGACGGCTAAAGGCATTGCAACCGTTGAAAAAGAAGGTGCCTATGTAACCGATTTTGAAGGTGATTATACCACTCCGTGTGTAGATGTGCATAAGGAATGCGCCTATGTGATATGGGAAAACGGCATCACGAAATGCGCCATCGAAAAAGCTTATGAAAATGGCGATGTAAATTGGAAGAAGCCTATATCCTGCCATTTATATCCCATTCGTATTACCAAATACCCTGAGTTTGACGTATTAAATTACGATAGATGGAGCATTTGCAGCCCTGCCTGCTCATTCGGCGACCAGTTACAGGTAAAGATCCACGAGTTTTTGAAAGAGCCGCTCATACGCAAATATGGCGAGGAGTGGTATAAAGAATTGGAAGAAGCGGTAGAAGGAATGTGATTATTAATACATTACAGCAACACTTCAGATTTTAAACGGATTGCAGGCTTAAAATTGTTTAAGCCGTATGGATATGATGACTATATTTTGATTTAAGCGGGCGTTTTACAACTAAATTTCCCAATATTTGTAATAATAAATTTACACTGTAGTTATTAATTACAGATGAAAACAGCCCTAATAACAGGCATTACCGGTCAGGATGGCGCCTATTTAGCCGAATTTCTGTTGAAGAAAGGCTATACGGTGCATGGTGTAAAACGCCGTTCGTCGTTATTTAATACCGAGCGCATCGACCATCTTTATCATGATCCGCATGATTCAGGTGCGAAGTTTACCCTGCATTATGGCGACATGACGGATTCCACCAACCTCATCCGTATTGTACAGGAAACCCAGCCCGACGAAATTTATAACCTCGCTGCCCAAAGCCATGTTAAGGTGAGTTTTGATACACCCGAATACACCGCCAATGCCGACGGAGTGGGCGTATTGCGTATATTGGAAGCCATAAGATTGCTGGGCATGGCTGAGAAAACCCGTTTCTATCAGGCATCTACGTCCGAACTTTATGGTCTGGTTCAGGCAGTACCTCAAAGCGAAACAACGCCGTTTTACCCGCGTTCACCCTATGCTGTGGCCAAATTGTATGGTTATTGGATAACGGTAAACTATCGCGAGGCTTATAATATGTATGCCTGCAATGGCATATTGTTCAATCATGAGAGCCCTATTCGCGGGGAGACGTTTGTTACCCGCAAAATAACCCGCGCTGCAGCCAGGATAGCTCTCGGTTTGCAAAATTGCTTGTATATGGGTAACCTGTCGGCCCTTCGCGACTGGGGGCATGCTAAAGACTACGTGGAGGCCATGTGGTTAATGCTGCAGCAGGATAAGGCGGAGGATTTTGTAATAGCCACCGGTGTAACTACTACGGTGCGGGATTTTATCCGAATGGCCTTTGGCGAATTGGGTATTGAGGTAGAATTTAGCGGTAAAGATGAGCATGAACGTGGTGTGATCATTGACATCGATCAGGAAAGAATAGAGGAACTGGGTTTAAATCCGGATGCACTGCGGTTCGGACAAACGATCATAAAGATCGACCCGAGATATTTCAGACCTACAGAGGTGGAATTGCTGATTGGCGATGCTACCAGGGCCAGGGAAAAACTCGGCTGGCAACCTAAATATGATCTTCCTTCACTGGTTAAAGACATGGCATTGGCTGACTTGCACGTGGTTAAAAAGGATGATTATCTGAAAAAAGGCGGGTTCCGCACCTTTAATTATTTTGAATAGCGTACATTTGGCAACATCTACTTATACTTATATGAAGAAACTTTTAGGAAGCATAGCTTTATTTTTGATAACGGTTAGCGCTTCGCAGGCGCAGGTAATTTATCAACCATACTCCTACGATTTCTATCAGAAGCTCGACGAGGAGGCTTATTCCATTTCCACACGTGAGCACACTGCATTAAAGCCATTTTTTATTGATGATACAATTGTAAGGGCCCGTTATGATTCGTTAATGAATTATAATAACGATGGTAAACAGCACAGCTGGGGTTATCGTAAACTGTTTCAGGAACATCTTATCGATACCAAAACATCAAATAGCACTTTCTATGCTGATATATTGCCCGATTTTACCATTGGTAAAAACTTTTTGCAGGGAAAGGAAAATACCACGCTCGATTCGTACGGGCTGCAGTTTGGCGGTACGGTAAGCAACAAGTTTTATTACAATTTCATGGCCTTTGAGAACCAGGGCGATTTCCCTGAGTATATCTCCACCTATATCAACCAAACAGGTATGATACCGGGGCAGGGGCGTGCAAAAATATATGGTTATGATAATTATGACTGGTTTTATTGGACAGGCAACCTTTCATACTCGCCTTCTAAATACATCAACTTCACGTTAGGCCACGACCGGACTTTTGTGGGTGATGGTTATCGTTCCATGCTATTGTCTGATTACTCGTCGCCCTCTCCGTTTTTTAAGGTGACTGCCACACTGGGCAATGTTAAATATATGGCGATGTGGATGTATGGTAATGATCTGGAGGATTTGGATTCGCTCGGTCACCAACGCCATAAATGGGGCGTTTTCCATTATCTCGACTGGAACGTGAGTAACCGTGTATCATTAGGCTTTTTCGACAATATTATCTGGTATGATCGCGACGATGCCGGTCATTACCGCGGTTTTGATGTTACTTATCTTAATCCGGTTACCTTCCTTCGCCCGCTCGAAGCCTCAAATGGTTCGCCGGATAATGCGTTGATCGGTTTTACAGGAAAATGGAAAGTAACCAACGGCATAACATTATATGGCCAGTTTGCGTTGGATGAGTTTGAATCCAAGCACTTCTTCTCAAGCGATGGCAGTTCGCGAAATAAATATGCATGGCAGTTGGGCGCAAGAGGAGCAAATTTATTCGGTGTAAAAGGCCTGAACTATTTGGTTGAAACCAATAGCGCAAAACCATATACTTATTCCGAACGCGGACCGATTATCAATTATGCTATCAATGGCGAACCACTCGCACAGCCATGGGGCGCTAACTATCGCGAAATAGTGGGCTTATTAAACTATTCTTACAAAAGATGGGATTTTTCAGGCGAAGCCGATTACGGTCATTACGGATTGGATAAGAATGGCCTAAACTACGGTAAAGATCCATTTCAGGATTATACCAATCCTGCAAAGCAGTTAGGTAATTATACAGGACAGGGCCTAACCACCAATATGTACTATTTGCAAGGTAGAATAGCTTATGTTCTGAACCCGAAATATAATCTCCGGCTTGAACTAAGCGGCATCTATCGTAACGAGAAAAATGTTCAGTTTAATGATAACACAGGTTTGTTAACCATTGGTATCCGCAGCTCATTCCGTGCATTCTATAATGATCTGGCGAGTTTTCAGTCGCATTAATACGTTTAAAGTCCGCGAAATAAAAAAGTCCGTAAGTCCGAAAGAATTACATAGTTATCTTTCCTACTTGCGGACTTTTCTGTCTCTTGAACTAAATCAGGAAGCAATTGTGTGATTTCGCTGTTCGGCGAGTGATTTTACTTTGGCTACTATAGCCTTAGCATCGTAACCACATTCGGCCCATAGTTCAGGCTGCTCACCGTGTTCTATTACCTTATCAGGGATGCCCAACCGGGTAACACTTGACGAATAACCATTATCGGCCATAAATTCCAAAATAGCGCTGCCCATGCCGCCTTCAAGGCAGCCATCTTCAACGGTAATCACTTTATCAAACCCGGTAAACACTTCATGTAAAAGTGCTTCATCAAGCGGTTTTACAAAGCGCAGGTCGTAGTGTGCGGGGTTATAACCTTCGTTATTGAGTTCTTGAATGGCTTTTACCACTTCGTTGCCAATTGCGCCTATCGAGAGTATCGCTACTTCTTCGCCATCGCATACCTTGCGGCCTTTACCAACCGGGATCGCTTTCATTGGGCGCTGCCAGTCAACCATCACACCATTACCACGCGGGTAGCGGATTACAAACGGACCCATATCATCCTGTTGTGCAGTATACATTAGGTTACGCAATTCTTCCTCGTTCATAGGCGCCGAAACGATCATATTCGGTATGCAACGCATATACGCAAGGTCGTATGCTCCGTGGTGGGTAGGCCCGTCTGCACCGGCAATGCCGGCACGGTCAAGGCAAAACACTACGTTAAGCTTTTGTATAGCTACGTCATGTATCACCTGGTCGTAAGCACGCTGCATAAAGCTGGAGTAGATATTACAGAACGGGGTTAGCCCCTGCGTGGCCAAACCGGCCGAAAAGGTAACGGCATGCTGTTCGGCAATGCCCACGTCAAACGCGCGGTTTGGCATGGCCTTCATCATCATGTTCAGCGAACAGCCCGACGGCATGGCCGGCGTGATCCCCATAATTTTGGGATTTTGCTCGGCAAGTTCTATAATAGTGTGGCCAAAAACATCCTGGTATTTAGGAGGTTGTGGCTTTTCGTTTTTAACTTTCTTTATCTCGCCGGTTATCTTGTCGAACAAACCGGGAGCATGCCATTTGGTTTGGTCTTTTTCGGCCAGCGCATAGCCTTTGCCTTTGGTGGTAACGCAATGCAGCAATTTAGGGCCGGGAATGTCCCGCAGGTCGGTTAATATGCGGACGAGGTGTTTTACATCGTGCCCGTCTATCGGCCCGAAATAACGGAAACGCAATGACTCAAACAGGTTACTGTTTTTAAGCAGCGTACCTTTTATGCTTTTTTCAATTTTCTTGGCAAACTTAAAGGCATCCGGCCCCATCGACGATATTTTAGACAGCACATGGGCAATATCGTCTCTGAAACGGTTATAAGGCTTGGATGTAGAGATGTCGGTTAGATACTGTTTTAGCGCACCTACATTCGGGTCGATCGACATGTTGTTGTCGTTCAGGATCACCAGCAGGTTGCTGTTTTCAATGCCCGCATGGTTCATCGCCTCAAATGCCATGCCTGCTGTCATGGCGCCGTCGCCTATAACGGCTACGTGCTGCCTGTCAGTCTCGCCTTTATAAGCAGAAGCTACCGCCATACCCAATGCTGCCGAAATAGAGGTAGAAGAGTGCCCAACGCCAAAAGTATCATACACACTTTCAGAACGTTTTGGAAAGCCGCTGATGCCTTTGTATTCGCGGTTGGTATGGAAAACCTCGCGGCGGCCGGTTAATATCTTATGGCCGTAAGCCTGGTGGCCAACATCCCAAACCAGCTGATCATACGGCGTATTCAGTACGTAATGTAAAGCTACAGTAAGTTCCACAACACCCAAGCTGGCCGCAAAATGCCCGCCGTTTACCGAAACCACATCAATAATATACTGGCGCAGCTCCTGGCATACTTGCTCGAGCTGCTCTTCTCTAAGCTGCTTTAAATCAGAGGGGTATTTTATCTGTTGAAGTAAATTTCCGGCCTCAACCTCAATTGCCATTAGTAACAGTTTTAAAGTTACAAAGTAAGCTATTTAAATATTAAAAATAGATAAACTGTATTAATTATTAGCAGGTTTTAAAAAAAATTGACAAAGATTGTTCATTCATTTTTTAAAAATTCCTTTTACACTGTTAACTTAATAGCATGAAACTCTCCCAAAGCTATCTCGCTGATTTTGTGGCATTGTTATTTCCAGAATTATGCCCCGCCTGTGGAGAGAACCTGGTGGCAGGTGAGCGCATTATCTGCACGGATTGCCTGTACAGTTTACCAACAACCAATTTTCATCAGCAGCCAGATAATATTGTGGCGCAACAATTTTGGGGTAAGCTACCGCTGCAAGGAGCCTATGCATTGTATTATTTTGCCAAAGGCGGTAAGGTACAAAACCTCTTGCATCACTTTAAGTATAAGGGCATGCAGCAGATTGGTAATCTATTGGGTGAAATTGCTGGCAAGCAATTGAAGGAGAACCCCAATTTTGCTTCGGCTGAGATAATTATACCTGTGCCGCTGTATGGAAGCAGATTGCGGAAACGCGGATATAATCAAAGTGCCTGTTTTGCACATGGACTGGCCGCCAAACTAAACGCCATTGTTGATGAGGATAACCTTATCCGTACACATGCTACGGAAACGCAAACGCATAAAAGCCGTTTTGTCAGGTTTGAAAATATGCAGGAAGTTTTTAGGGTGCAATATCCTGAACGTATTGCAGGTAAACACATCCTGCTCGTGGATGACGTGGTGACTACCGGCTCGACATTAGAAGCCTGTGGCGCTGAGTTATTAAAAGTGAATGATGTAAAATTGAGTATCGCGACGATAGCCTATGCGGAGTAGGGCAATAGCTTAACTACTCATTTTAACTAACCGATAACTTTCGTAAGCCATTTTCTGGTCAAAATCAAGTACAAGCTTTTGGTAATTCACCAAATCCATAATGGTCATTACAAAGAACAGACCTCCTGTGAAGAAATATAATACCGCCCAACCGATCTGACCTATCATAAATCGTTGAAAGCCGGGAATGACAATAGCTATTATGCAATAAATAAGCATATCCTGAGGGCTTTTCCTTTTTTCGGAGTACATCCTGAAAAACTGTTGTTGTTGTGTTTCGTTCAGATCAGCGGTAGTTTGTTTTAAAAAATTAATCTCTTCTACAGTAATGCCCGGTAACTGCATGTAAATATTATTGTCCATAGCGATAATCTTAAGTGGTTAGTTTTAATATAGCTCAAAACTAATACAGACTTGGAGATGAGGCAAATAAATGTTGGTAAATGCCTCAAAGAAATCGGCAGGAATAAAGGTTTTAGCGGTGAAGGTATTGCTGCCCGGGTCTTTGGCGTATACTTCGATGTCTCTGTGGTGACATTCGCATACGCACAACCCTTAAATACAGAAATTGCTTCCCCCAATATTCATCAGAAGAAGCAATCATTTTATTTCTTAAACCTTAATCTCTATTTCTGATACTTGCTCAGCTTATCGTAAAGTGCTTTAGGCTCAAATGGTTTCAAAATAAAATCATTCATGCCGGCGCTGTTCATTTCGTTAACTTCACTGCTTAACATAGAGGCCGTAAGCGCGAGTATTGGCAATTGCTGGAAATAAGGGTCATTTTTTGCGCGGAGTATTTCGGTAGCTTCCAGGCCGCCCATTACCGGCATGTGCACGTCCATCAGTACTACATCGTAATTTTTATTGCTTTCAACTTTATCAACAGCTTGCTGCCCGTTCTCGGCAAAGTCTACCTTAGTACCCCAGCGCTGCAGCACCTTGTTTACTAAGATCCTGTTGATCTGGTTGTCATCAACTACAAGAACATTTAAATTTAAGCCCATTTCCATTTTGCTACTGCTTATTGTATTGATATTTGCCTTGTTAAACGTAATTGTGAACCAAAAGGTTGAGCCTTGCCCCAAAACACTGTCGACGTTAATGCGCGAGTCGTGTAACTCTACCAATCGCTTACTTATAGCCATCCCCAAACCAGTACCTCCGTATTTG
>JBQCIS010000310.1:0-10278 GCA_051953515.1 Mucilaginibacter sp. | reverse complement strand
GGAAAGACGCCGCCTATAATATTGTAACGGCCATCAGGAAAGTAGACAAACGACGCACCTTACTGGTCGGGGCATCAAATTATAACAGCATTTACGAGCTGAGCCGCTTTGTAAGGCTGGCAGATGAAAACATTATTTATGCTTTCCATTTTTACGAACCTTTTTTCTTTACCCACCAGGGTGCGGAATGGATAGGCGATCAGGTTGCAACCACCGGGGTTCCATTTCCCTATGAACGGGGAAAAAATTTCCCATCGCTTAATCCCAAAGCAAAAAATACTCCTGGAGAAAGCCATTATAACGAATATCCGCGCGACGGCAACGAACAATCCATACACGACAAACTAACGCTGGTAAAAAATTGGGCCTCGCATTACGATGTACCGATCATTTGCAGCGAATATGGCGTTTATAATAAATATGCCGGCCTCGATAGCCGCTGCCGTTATATTAAAGCCGTTAGAACACAGTTGAAGGCATTGGCTATCCCCGGCATATTGTGGGATTACAATAGTACTTTTTCAATTTTTACCGGCAAACCGTCACTCAATACCCTGCCCGGCTGTATGAAAGAAGCAATTGACTATGTACAAATAAATTAATAGCTATTTATGCCTAAATAAATTTACTACCTTTGTACCCCTTACAAAAATGTTATGGAATTCTTTGAAGAAAAAAGGCGGGAAGTAATGGTACATATCGAAAAATTTATGCTGGACAAGATGCATGATTTTTTGAAACCCGTTGACACAATATGGCAACCCTCTGATTTTTTGCCAGATTCGTCGAGAGACACCTTTTTTGATGAGATAAAAGAGTTGCAGGAAAGTGCCCGCGAACTGCCTTATGATCTGATTGCAGTACTTATAGGTGATACCATTACCGAAGAAGCATTGCCTACTTATGAATCATGGCTCACCATGGTGGATAACGTATCTAAAGACGAAGAAGGCGGCTGGATGAAATGGACACGCCACTGGACCGCCGAAGAAAACCGCCATGGCGACCTGCTTAACAAATACCTGTATCTTTCGGGCCGTGTAAATATGCGGATGATGGAAATATCAACCCAATACCTCATTGCTGATGGTTTGGATATTGGCACCGGGCCCGACCCATACCGTAACTTTATTTACACTTCCTTTCAGGAACTGGCAACTAATATTTCGCACCGCCGCGTTGCCTCGCAGGCTAAAAAGGAGGGCGATACCCTGCTTTCGAAAATGTGTGGTGTGATCGCTTCAGACGAGGCGCGCCATGCCAAGGCTTACAAATTCTTTATTGAAAAAGTATTTGAGATAGATCCGAATGGCGCTATGCTGGCGTTTGAGGATATGATGAAAAAGAAGATTGTGATGCCTGCACACTTTTTGCGCGAAGTGGGCTTGAAGGTTGGCCAAACCTTTGGCCACTTTACCGATGCTGCACAACGTCTGGGCATTTACACCGCTATCGACTACATCGATATATTAAAGGAACTGATAGCCGACTGGCACATTGAAAGCATGGGAGAACTGAATGAAGCCGGCGAAAAAGCCCGCGATTACCTGATGAGACTTCCTGACAGGTTATTGCGCGTTGCCGACCGCATGAAAAACCCCATGCTGGAATATAAGTTTACGTGGATAAATTAATCCCCCCTGCCCCCTGAAGGGGGTGTGTAAATTGCAGCCGTTCCCCCTTTAGGGGGTTGGGGGGCTCATCCTTCCAGCACCAGATCCGTGCCCATCTTTCCTGACGCTTCATCGAACATTTTGTTCAGTATGGACTCAAGCGTGAGCGAGTTTATATCGTCTGTATAATGTTCGTTGCGCGTAATCCGTAATTTCTCACCAAGCACTTCAATATGGTACAGAATGTCGTGGTAGATCTCCCGTTCCGCTATCTCGATGATATTGCCTACCCTGGTGATAATAAACTGAATATCTTCCATCCGCTGTTTCCTGAACAACGGGTTTATCTTATCCTTCAGCAGATTATACAACTTGTTTACGTCGATGTGCTTATGCAAAGTGATAATCTTCATAAAATTTACAAATTGTCCTTTCATCACAACCTAAAGAGGGGTAATATTGTTTGTAACAATATGTCCTTCCCGGGCATGAGGAAAGACAATATCGACCATCGAATGCTGAATATCGAATTTTGAATTGTTCGCTATCCGATATTCGGCATTCGATGTTCATTATTCAAAACTTTAAAATAAACTTATGAAATACAAACTACTGGGCCGCAGCGGCCTTAAGGTATCAGAACTGTGCCTGGGTACAATGGGCTTTGGCACCGAAAATGGCTGGGGAGCCGCTAAAGACGCCAGCTTTGCCATAATGGACGAGTTTGCCAACGCCGGCGGCAATTTTATTGATACCGCCAACCTGTACAAAATGGGCACCAGCGAAAAAATACTGGGCGAATACATCAGCAACCACGACCGTGATTATTTTGTGCTGGCTACCAAGTACACCTTAAAGGATAACAACACTAACCCCAATGCATCGGGCAATAACCGCAAGAACATGATGCGCAGTGTGGAAGAAAGCCTGAAACGGCTGAAAACGGATTTTATTGATCTGCTTTACCTCCACATCTGGGACGACCTTACGCCAATTGACGAAGTGCTGCGCGGTATGGACGATCTGATACGCCAGGGTAAGGTGAATTATGCCGCCATCAGCGACACACCTGCCTGGGTGGTAGCCAAAGGCAATACACTGGCCGAACTAATGGGCTGGAGCCAGTTTATTGCCTTACAGGTGGAGTACAGCCTGATACAACGTACACCCGAACGCGAACTGATACCGATGGCCAAACATTTTGGCATGACGGTTACACCCTGGGCCCCGCTGGGCGGCGGCGCGCTTACCGGCAAGTACCTGCGCGGCGAGCAAGGCCGGGTAAAGCCCGAAAGCAACCGGCGCGGTGAACGGGCCGAAGCTATAACAAAAGTGGTAGTGGCCATTGCCGATGAATTAGGCGTTTCGCCCGGCAACGTGGCGCTGCAATGGATGCGGCAGCAGGGCTTTTCCTGCATCCCGATCATCGGCGCAACAAAGGTTGAGCAATTGCAGGATAACCTGAAAACCATTGATGTAACGCTAAGCCACGATCAGCTAAAAATGCTCGATGAAGCCAGTACCATACCATTAGGTTTTCCCGGCGATTTCTTCAAAGAAGATGCAGTGAAGATGAACACGTTTGGCGGGTTTTATGACAGCGTGGAGAAGCGGGGTTAGCTATTAGAGGCTGGAGGTTAGCCTGAAGGACTCCTTCGGAGAGATGTGTAAAAAACAAACCAGGCCTATTAACTATTATATCTTTAAAAAAAGATCATCATGAAAAAGAGATTGATAACCATGCTGCTGCTTGCCTCGCTTTGCGGAGCGGCTTGTACCGTGGTAAGCAGCTGCGCGCCGCCGCGCCATTTAACACCGCCACCGCGACCGCCACATCCATAATCCCCCTTACGGGGAATATCGGATGCTGAATATCGATATTCAGCATTCGACATTGATTATTCAAATTCAATAAGAGGCCCTTAGCATTTGGTTGTTAAGGGTCTTTTTAATTGAAAAAATATTCGTTGCTGATTAATCCTTTTTATCTGCCAGCCATCCAATTATTAAACATCGCGATTGGGGATGTTTAGAAGAAAACTTTAGAACCATGAAAAAGAGATTAGTTGCATTAGCACTCGTTATAGCTGCTGCGGTGGTTACGGTAACCTCGGGTTGTTATGTGGGTTATGGTTATTACGACCATCCGCATTACCATCGTTATTACCGTGACTGCAGATAATATTTGTGAAGAAGAGTGAGTGTTGTTAGGGCTTCCCGGGTTTGAGCGGGAGGCCCTTTTGTTTGAACCTTGATTTATGGGATTAAAGGATTACCCTGATGCTGAGATCATGACAATCGAAAATCAAGCAAATCATAGTTCAGACAAAAGCGGGTAAAGGCCTGCCGAAAAACCGGGCCAAGGTGTTTTGCCTGCGGGCTGAAGGTTTTTCCCGGCTTGATCTTTTGATTACTTTGCTATCAAGAGAAAAGTAACAGCCTCAGCGGCAATTGAGCGATTGAAGCGACAGGTAACAAACTTTACATCACAAACAAAATAGCGCATAAAGGCCTTACCCGCGTCCTTTAACAATCTCAGGATGACAGCGTTCGTTTTCATTGCAAATTTATGATGTGCGGCTGTCATGGTGAGCCTGTCGAACCATCGTGCGCAAGGCTTCGCCGCCAATTTTAAATCTATCTATTTAAAGACTTTTGGTAGAAGAAAATAATCTGCTATTTTTACAAACAATCACAATCAACCCATAAATTTCTATAGGCCTTTCCTTAGAAACAATAACCAAAACACAATGAAACAATCAAGAACCTTGTCTCTTGCCGCGCTTATTATGCTCAGTGTATCGGCTTGTCAAAAATCAAATGTTGCCGGGCCAGGCTCAAACGCTATAAAACCTGCTACGATGGACCGATCATTAGCATCGGCCAATCAAACAGGTACCTCATACATAATTATAGCTAAAGACCTCGCGGTATCGCAAGACTTACTTACGCAGATCGACAGCCTGGGTACTGTTACTTCGTCTATGCCCGACATTGGCGTAATCGTAGCAACCTCTTCTTCCCCGAATTTCAGTTCGGCCCTTTCAAAACGTTCAGATGTATCAAGCGTAACCGCGGATATCAATCTAAACTGGCTGCCCGCATCTCCCAATAATGCGGTTGCGGTAACAGATTCCATGATAGCTGCAAATAACAGTGTCCCATCTGCAAACCCTGCTGCGCTTACCAGCTCACAAATAGGCCTGAGCGGCAGCAACCCCTTTGCGCCCGACCAATGGAACCTGCAGGCCGTAAATGCACCGGCTGCTTTCCGTGCCGGTTATAAAGGACAAGGTGCGGTAGTAGCTGTTTTAGACGGCGGCTTTGCAACCGACAACCAGGATATAGCCCCCAATATTATCTCAGCCACGAGCTTTGTACCGGGTGAGCCTGCAAAGTTTGCAAACCCTACTGCTTTCAGCCATGGTACGCATGTGGCAGGTATTATTGCGGCAGCCGACAATAATTATGGTACGGTTGGCGTAGCCCCATCAGCTAAATTAATGTTGGTAAAAGTGCTAAATGATAGCGGCAATGGCCAGTTTGCCTGGATGATACAGGGTGTATATTATGCCGCCTCACATGGCGCTAACATTATTAACATGAGCCTCGGCGGAGAGCTTCCGCGAAATGGTACCATTACCGACGCCAATGGCACTACCCACGACGCTAAAGACACCCAACCATTAATTATAGCGATGAACAGGGCGTTTAAATACGCAGCAGACCATAACGTGCTGTGCCTGGCTGCTGCCGGAAATGATGCCGCCAACTACAATGGCCAGGGATCCGGCACATTTTACCCCGCTGCCTGCACCGATGTACTCGCGGTTTCTTCTACCGGTCCGTTGGGTTGGGGCGTAGATCAAACCACTTCCTTATTTCCTTTTTCCTACTTCTCCGATTACGGGGCCGGCTTTGTTAACTTCTCCGGTCCGGGTGGTAATTTAAAATCCCCTGTAAATTACAATATTGTTACCGTTGGACCGGTTACCAGTTACGCTTACCTGTTTGATTTTGTATTAAGCCCCGGTAATACCCATACTTATTATTTCGAGATCGGCACCAGTATGGCAACTCCTGCTGTTACCGGTGTTGCAGCCTTAATAGCGGGCAAGTATAATGGAAACATTTCTGTTGCCCAGTTAAAAACCAAGCTGTTTAACTCCACGGTTGATTTAGGCGCTCCCGGCGTAGACCCTTATTATGGCCACGGGCAGCCTGATGCCGGTTTGGCCATTCAGCAATAAAACGTCATTTTTTATATAATTTAAACAGGCCAATATTCAACATATTGGCCTGTTTTATTTATCTGAACCATGATTTGCGGGATTAATGGATTACCCTGATATTGAAGTCGGGATAATCCAAAAATCAGGCGTGTTATGGTGCGGACAAGAATGCGTTATTATTAGTCGCACCATCGCGGGTAAAGGCCTGACGGAAAACCGGGCCGGGAGCATGGCCTGCGGGCGGAAGGTTTTTTCCGGCTTGATCTTTTGCTTCTTTTCTATCAAGAGAAAAGAAGTAGCCTAAGCGGCAATGAGCGGTTGAAGAGATCGTTAACGAACTATACATGCTGGCAAAGGCCTTTGCGCTTATGCTTCGAGCGCCTCAGCATGACAACCGCACGTTCATTACCCGTAAACGCAGGGATTGCCACGTCGTTGCGCTCGCACAGCCCTGCGCACTCCTCGCAATGACGCAGCAGGATAAAAATCTTTTTACGAAACCCCTTGAAAATCAAAATAAACTCCGTACTTTTGCAGTCCCGAAATCCGGGATAAAAGATTTTAAGAAAAAACAGGAAGAATGCCTACTATTCAGCAATTAGTTAGAAAAGGTAGAGTAGCTCTGGTTGACAAGAGTAAGTCGCCAGCGTTGGACAGCTGTCCACAGCGAAGAGGCGTGTGCACCCGTGTGTACACCACTACCCCTAAGAAACCAAACTCAGCAATGCGTAAAGTTGCACGTGTGCGCTTAACCAACGGTAAAGAAGTAAACGCTTACATCCCTGGTGAAGGTCACAACCTGCAGGAACACTCAATTGTATTAATCCGTGGTGGTCGTGTTAAAGACTTACCAGGTGTACGTTACCACATCATCCGTGGCGCGTTAGATACTTCGGGTGTTGCCGGCCGTAATCAACGTCGCAGTAAATATGGTACTAAACGCCCTAAACCAGGTCAGGCAGCTGCACCAGCGGGCAAAGGCGGTAAAAAGAAATAATTAAAGGAGGATAGTAACAATGAGAAAGTCAAAACCAAAAAAAAGAATCCTTCTTCCTGATCCAAAATTCAACGATGTTTTGGTAACCAGGTTTGTAAATAACATGATGTATGACGGTAAAAAATCTACCGCATACAGCATTTTCTATAACGCAGTTGAGATTGTTGAGAAAAAAACCAACGAAAATGGTTTGGATACCTGGAAAAAGGCCCTTAACAATGTAATGCCGGCTGTTGAAGTAAAGAGCCGCCGTGTAGGTGGTGCTAACTTCCAGGTGCCAACTGAAGTTCGTCCGGAGCGTAAGGTAGCTTTAGGTATGAAATGGCTCATCAGCTATGCCCGTAAACGTGGTGAAAAAACCATGCACGAGAAACTGGCCGGCGAGATCATCTCTGCTGCTAAAGGCGAAGGCGCTGCTGTGAAAAAGAAAGAAGATACGCACAAAATGGCTGAAGCCAACAAAGCGTTCTCACACTTCCGCTTCTAATTATTGAAGGATTGAATTAGTGATTTATTGATTTGGTAATATTTGGCTAATCAGTAAATCGCTAATTCGCAAATTCATAAATGACACAAAAAATTATTGAATGATCATTGAAAGTTTACAGCAAATCAATAATTCAATCATTCAATAAATCAATAATTAAATATGTCAAGAGATCTTAAATATACAAGAAACATAGGTATTGCCGCTCACATTGATGCTGGTAAAACCACTACTACCGAGCGTATACTCTATTATTCTGGTGTTAGCCACAAAATTGGTGAGGTGCACGAAGGTGCAGCTACCATGGACTGGATGGCACAGGAGCAGGAACGCGGTATCACCATCACATCAGCTGCTACTACCGTAAACTGGAAATACCGTGGTCATAACTACCACATGAACATCATCGATACCCCGGGCCACGTGGATTTCACTGTAGAGGTGAACCGCTCGCTGCGTGTATTGGATGGTCTGGTATTCCTGTTCTCGGCAGTTGACGGTGTTGAGCCACAATCTGAAACTAACTGGCGTTTGGCAAACAACTACAACGTACCGCGTATCGGTTTCGTTAACAAAATGGACCGTTCGGGTGCCGATTTCCTTAACGTGGTAAAACAGGTTAAAGAAATGCTGGGCAGCGTAGCTATTCCATTGCAATTGCCTATCGGTGCTGAAGACCAGTTTAAAGGTGTGGTTGATCTGATCAACTTCCGTGGTATTGTTTGGAATGAGCACGATAAAGGTATGACCTTTACCGAAGTGCCTATCCCTGACGACATGCTGGAAGAAGCTAACGAGTGGAGAGAAAAATTACTCGAAGCCGTTGCTGAATTCGACGATCACCTGATGGAGAAATTCTTCGAAGACCCAACTACCATTACCGAGCGTGAAGTATTGGACGCGCTTCGCCAGGCTACTTTGGCCGGTAAGATCGTTCCGATGACCTGCGGTTCTTCATTCAAGAACAAAGGTGTACAAACCATGCTTGACTATGTAATGGAATTGATGCCTTCACCTCTTGATTCAAAAGGTGTTGTAGGCCACAATCCTGATACAGGTGCCGAAATACTGGTAAAACCAGACGTAAAAGATCCTTTCGCTGCTTTGGCGTTCAAGATCGCAACCGACCCTTTCGTAGGCCGTTTGTGCTTTATCCGCGTTTATGCCGGTAATCTTGATGCTGGTTCATACGTATACAACATGCGTTCTGAATCAAAAGAACGTATCAGCCGTATATTCCAGATGCACGCTAACAAGCAAAACCCTATCCCTAACGTAGGTGCAGGTGATATTGCTGCAGTAGTGGGCTTTAAGGACATTAAAACAGGTGATACCTTGTGCGACGAGAAACACCAGTTGGTTCTGGAGTCGATGCAGTTCCCTGAACCGGTTATCGGTTTGGCTATTGAGCCTAAAACTCAGGCCGACGTTGATAAACTGGGTATCGCTTTAGGTAAACTGGCCGAAGAGGATCCAACCTTCCGTGTACAGACCGACCAGGACACTGGCCAGACTGTTATCAGCGGTATGGGCGAGCTTCACCTGGATATCTTGATGGATCGTTTGAAACGCGAGTTTAAAGTTGAGGTGAACCAGGGTGCGCCGCAGGTAGCTTACAAAGAGGCTATCACCGGTACCGTACAACACCGCGAAACATATAAGAAACAAACTGGTGGTCGTGGTAAATTTGCCGATATACAGGTGGTTATCTCTCCTGCCGACGACAACAAAGAAGGCTTACAGTTTGTAAACGAAATTGTTGGTGGTTCTATCCCGCGCGAGTTTATCCCATCTGTTGAAAAAGGCTTTAAATCAGCCATGGACAATGGTGTACTTGCAGGTTACCCGCTTACCAGCTTAAAAGTTCGTTTGATCGATGGTTCGTTCCACGCGGTTGACTCGGACGCACTTTCTTTCGAAATTGCCGGCCGTTCAGCGTTCCGCGAAGCGTTACCAAAATGTAAACCGGTATTGCTGGAGCCGATCATGAAGATCGAGATCCTTACCCCTGAAGAAAACATGGGTGACGTTATCGGTGACATGAACCGCCGTCGTGGCCAGCTGCAAGGTATGGACACCCGTAATGGTTCGCAGGTGATCAAAGCGATGGTACCGCTTTCTGAAATGTTTGGTTATGTAACTCAGCTACGTACCATCACTTCGGGCCGTGCAACTTCTACAATGGAGTTTGACCACTACGCTGAAGCACCACGCAACGTACAGGACGAAGTTGTGGCTAAAAACAAAGGCCGCAAACAGGTTACTGTAGACTAATTTTGAGTTAAGTTGTTGATTGGGTTGATTAAGTGAGTAGTTCTTACTTGTTTAACTCAATCAACTTAATAAACATAATCAACCAATCAACTATAATAAATAGCTCTTATAGTTGGTATAATTTAAAAACGAAAATGAGCCAAAGGATCAGGATCAAATTGAAATCTTACGATTACAATCTGGTTGACAAGTCAGCCGAGAAGATCGTTAAGACCGTAAAGCCAACCGGCGCTGTAGTAAGCGGACCGCTGCCTTTACCTACTGAAAAGAAAATCTTTACAGTATTGCGTTCACCACACGTAAACAAAAAAGCACGCGAGCAATTCCAGTTATGCTCTTACAAGAGGTTATTGGATATCTACAGCTCAAACTCAAAAACTGTTGACGCTTTAATGAAGCTTGAATTACCAAGCGGCGTTGAAGTGGAAATCAAAGTGTGAGTTCGCTGGGTTTGCAGACCAACCAAATCTAGATTTAAACATCAAGATAATGAAGCCATCCATTTTTGGGTGGCTTTTTTGTTTATATCTCTGCGGTCAAACCACCATGTCATGGGGGGGGACGGACCCCAAACATCTGCCGCCCAAAAAAAGAAACAAAAACAGTTTAAACAAAACTTGGTTGTGTTTTTTGTTTTGTGTTTTAAATTTGAGGTTGTCACAAATTACAAACAAC
>JBQCIS010000309.1:0-3831 GCA_051953515.1 Mucilaginibacter sp. | reverse complement strand
TTTAAATATAACCGCCTGAAATCCAACGGATCTTTACCTGCCGCGTGCGCCATCTCGTCCATAAAACTCTCATAAGCAAAGCCATTTGTTGAGGCATACACCGAGCGCCACCACATATTAGGCAGTGGCATTTCGTAAGGTACGTCAGCAAAGCTGATATTTTTGATACTGTTGAAATAAGGTTTTAAAAAGCCCTCGGAAGTGCTTCCATTAGGTTTACCCCTCCTGGGGCTGCTCCAATGGTCAATATTTTGCCCGGCCATTCTGAATTTCATCGCCGTTACTTCACCATCTTTAAGCGCACCTTCGCAGCGATAAGAAATTCCTGCACGAAATGGCCCCTGGGTTATATCATCCTCGCGTGTCCAAACCACCTGTACAGGGGCTTTAATCGCTTTGGATATCATCACAGCTTCATAAGGATAATCTAAAAACGCTTTGCGGCCAAAACCTCCACCCAAAAAAGTCATATTGACAACCACTTGTTCCGGTTTTAAATTCAGGTGTTTAGCAAGATCGCTCTGTACCCAGTCAGGCGACTGTGTCGGTCCCCATACTTCTACCCTATCATCCTGGTAATCTGCTATAAAATTAAGCGGCTCCATAGCGGCATGTGCCTGGTATGGGGTTTGATAGATGACGTCGATCTTATTATCAGCGGCAGTTAAGGCGGCATTTGTGTCGCCTTGCTTTTTGAAAGACAGACCTTCTTCCGTTTTTAATATCTCCTGATGCTTTTTATATATTTCCGATGAATTAACATGCTCAAAACCTGCATCATCCCATTCTACTTTCAGGGCACGTCTTCCCTGCAACGCGGCCCACGTTGAGGTTGCTACTACTGCAATACCTTCGCGATTAGTGTCAAATACCAGCATGTTTGTTTTAAAAACATGCTTAACGCCAGGCACCTTTCTGGCCTCGCTGTCATCAAAACTTTTAACCTTTCCCCTCAGCCTCGGGTTGCGTTCGACAGATGCAAACAACATACCCGGAACTCGTTTATCCAAACCGAAAATGGCAGTGCCATTAGTTTTCATCGGCGTATCCCGCCGGTTCATCGGCTTACCTATCAACTTGTATTCCGACCGCTTTTTAAGCGTTATTTCTTTTGGCGGCTCAAGTTTGGATGCATCAGCAACCAGTTCGCCATAATTAAGTTTTTTGCCGGATGGTTTATGAATCACATTACCCGACCCGGCATAACATTCAGAAGCAGGCACCACCCATTTGGCAGCGGCCGCGGAAATGAGCATTTCACGGGCGGTAGCACTAAGCTTTAATAATTTTTTATAGGAACCTCTGATGGTTGAGCTGCCGCCGGTAATCTGGCTGCCATATTTGGTTTGACTGCCCTGAGCAAAAACAATATTTACATTTGCCAGGTCAACTTCCAGTTCCTCGGCAATAATTTGTGGTACAGACTGGTAGCTACCCTGGCCCATTTCTGCACGATGGTCGGTAAGGGTAACTTTTCCATCACTATCGATGCGTATCCAGGCGTTAAACTCAAAACCAGATGATTCCGCATCGTTAGCAGACCGCATTTTTTTCTGCTTCGCATTTGCCGGCAGATAAATACCTAAACAAAGCGCTGTGCCTGCTATGCTTGATACCTTAAGAAAGTTTCTTCTTGATAATGCTTCAGTACTCATCTTATTTCACTTTTGCGGCTGGTGCGTATGCACCTTTCGCTATCCATAATTTAACCTGTGCAACTAATGCGGCACGACTTAACGGCGGCAACGAACGACCGTCTCCGGGGTGCCATGCCCAACCAACAAGACCATCATTCGCCATATGATCTATCAGCTGTGCTTTTGTGCGTCCGCCGTTCTGCTTCGGGTCGAGTATTTGCAAAGCGAGCTGGCGCGGTGTGCGTCCCTGAAATACCATACGCATATTTGCCGGCGGCAATCCCCATTTTGGGTTACCTGGCGGCATGTGTAGGCCGGCAGTGTTTTCATTTTGATGGCAAGTGCTGCAACGCTCAGAATATAAGCCACGCCCATCAACACCCCGTTTAACATTCATGGTATGCACATGGCTGTCGTCGCCCTGCAATGGCGCATCGCCCGAGGGATGGCAATTCATACAGCGCGGACTCATCAAAACTTTGTAAACCTGCATAAAAGCTTTAACGGAAACTATACTATCCCTGGCTACTTTAGACGTTACCCCAACAGGGGCGGATTTAAAGGCTAATGTGGTAATAGCAACCAGGAATAATATGACCGAACCAAGGATAATTTTTTTCATACTGATACAAGGTTATAGTTTCGCGCTTTCTTTTTGTAACTCAGCTGCGCGATGAATAGCTGCACGTATGCGTTGATAAGTGCCACAGCGACAAATATTGCCCGACATGGCCTCGTCAATATCCTGATCGGTTGGATTGGGTTTTTCACGCAACAGCACCACTGCTGACATCAGTTGACCGGATTGGCAATAACCGCATTGCGGTACGTTCATCTCATTCCAGGCTAATTGCAATGGATGGTCGTTGTTTAACGACAGCCCTTCAATGGTTGTGATCTGCTGATTGGCCGCCCGGCTTAGCTTAGCTACACACGAACGCACTGCTTCACCATTGATATGTACAGTACAGGCACCACATTGAGCAACGCCACAACCGAATTTAGTTCCTGTTAAGCCAAGTATATCCCGTAATGCCCAAAGCAGCGGCATATTGGGGTCAGCATCTATTGTATGCGGCTTTCCGTTTACGGTAATAGAAATCATAGGCCATTTATTTGGTTGAATAAAGTTATGTAAAAATACCTTACCGAAAGACTCAGAAATTATTAACTAATAAATAAATGCTGCTAATGCTCTTCGCAAGGCTTACCGTGAGCGTAAAAAAGGGAATTATGCATAAACATGGGTTTAAACATAACTTATTGTTAAAATTAAACACCTTTTTGTAACAACAGAGAGGGCCGCGGTTTTTGAACCGCCGCCCCCTTCTATATTAGTTTAATCAGGTTCGAAGCAGCTTAACAATTTTTGCTGAATTGAACCGAAAGTGTTTTACCGATTTATAATCGTATTCACTTATTGCAGGTGATCTAAAATGGGTTTGTTCACTGCTGATAGCGTTTGATTTTCTGGTTTCAACAGTTCAAAAACCGAAATTTCATTTTCTCCTGTATGCAACCATTCGCGTGGCACATACAGCGTTTGTTGTGGACCAGTTCGCCAGTATCGGCCTAAGTTATGTCCATTAATCCAAACCACACCTTTGCCCCAATTAGTCATATCGAGATAAGTATCTCCGACTGACGATAGAGAAAAAGTTCCTTTCTTCATAACAGGTGCATTTAAATTTGGCAGGGAAGCTTTATAATTGCTGCCATCAATCGCCTTTAACGGTAACGGAAAGTTTTGCCAGCCAGTTACCGTATTACCCTGAAAAAAAACTTTACCTACAATTCCCTTTTTGTTTTGTAACAGGTATTTTCCAAAGTTGATGCGCCCGAGGTTCTCAACCAAAATATCCAATGTTACATTACCGTCGGGCAAATTAACATTAATACTATCTAATGCTATATGGCGATCAAGATTGCCAACGGTTTTGCCATTAATTATCACTACCGCAAAATCCCTGAGATCTTTAATTTTTAATATGCCGGACTTGCCACCAGGAATTGTTGTCCGGTACAACATAAAACCATAATCGAGTTTCATATCTTCAAACGTTAGCGGATCAGCACTGCTTTTGCCTATGGGTTTCAGGTCATCCAGGCTTGCCACATTTTTCAGCATGATCTGCGGTATTGCAATGGTAGGCTTTACCGCTGGAACAGGCGGTAATTGCATACCGATTGGTAA
>JBQCIS010000308.1:0-18875 GCA_051953515.1 Mucilaginibacter sp. | reverse complement strand
TATGAGTTCCTGAACCACTTTGTTGTTAAATTATTTAAGGATAAGGGAGCGCAAACCATAATGATAGATGAGGGGCTGCCAACGTATGAGTCTTTATTAAACATATTTGAATCGCGCTCAAATCTGAAGGCAACAATACTGCAAACCTACTTTAAACATTTATTCGGGTACAATTATACTTCAGTGTTAACTGTAAATAATATTATGCGGCCGCGAATTGCCGATATCCTTATTGACAAGGTATTATTGTATAATGAAGTAAATGTAGAGCGCGAACTTGATGCTCATTTATTAAACAGTAAAGAATACATCTATCCCAATTTGAATGGAAACCGGGTGCTTTTTTTGAATGAGAGGCTATACGATTACTATGTGACAATGGATGAGTATTTAGGTATCCTTGACGATATTTTATTTAACTTGTCAAATCAGTTTGAAATAATTTACTTTAAATTCCACCCGAGGGAAGATGGACCGGAAAGGCAAAAATTAACAGACGTGGTAAAGAAATATGCGAAGGTGATGATTTTGGATGTTAATAAACCGGCCGAATTCATTATAGATGAGCTAAGTGTTAAATATATCGCTTCCTTTTTAGCCCAAATATTATTAAATCATTCAAACTCAAATTGTAAGGTTCTGTATTTATTCCACAAATACCCGGCTATTATGAAAAATCCGGTATTTAAAAACCTTAAGAAGATATTAACCGGTTTGAACTATAGGTTTTTTAACAAATGGGAGGAAATACGAATGGAGGATATCGGTTTTTCGGCTATTAAACAGGCTAATGACAATAACCGTTACTTAAGCGCGTATATTAAATGATCTATCGTTAACGGTTTTGACGCCCGTATTTATAAGATATGAAGAGGTTCTATTATTTCATCACCTTATACCTGCTAATCCTGTCGGCCAGGGCAAGTGTTATCTCTGCGACTGATATTTTCTGGTTCGTATTTGAGCTGATCCTTTTATTTGTAGCGCTGAGGAGAAAGCTTTTTACCCGTAAAGAGATTAAGGTACTGGTTATTTTTACCGTATTATATGTAGGATTGATATTATTCCGGAACCTGTTTAATAAATTATCGGGTGAGTACATATCGAGCGACCTGATCTTCCTGGGGAAATTCCTCTATGGTACTTTTTTATATTGCATTGTTCTAAAAGAAAAAGCTTTGCCTTACATTATTAAGGTTGTTACCCACCTGGCAGTGCTTTCTCTTATTTTATATCCGGTACAATTAGCAGATAGCGGAATTATTACCGGTATAGGAAGTATTTTCGACCTCTTGTCACTCAGTACCCACTCTGTAGTTGGTGGTTACAATAATTTTATATTTTTTACGGTATATGATGCCCATGCTACCCGAAATTGTGGTTTTAGCTGGGAGCCGGGAGCCTTCGCCTGTATACTTGCCCTTACCATGATTTTTGCCCTGTTGCGCAATAATTTTAAATTCAACAAGCAATCATATATTATGGGCGCCGCACTCATAACCACTGTATCCACTACCGGGCATATCATGTTACTGATTGTTATCATTCTGAAGGTATTAAACTCAAAAGACAGAGCGAAGTTGGTTTATGCCATACCTGTTCTTATTGTACTGGTAATTATATTTATTAACTCGCCGGTTTTGTATAATAAGATTCTATCAGCCTACAATTCTGATATGCAAAACTCAACAGATTATGACAATTTGCAGGATTATTATACACAAACAAATGCCACTATACCACTTAACAGGTTTGCCAGCTTTATTCAGATCTTTATCACCTTTAAGTATCAGTTGTTATTAGGAGTAGGGAATAAATATAGCCAGATACTGGACAAAGACTATAGCTTTAACATTTCTAATGGTATTGCCGATTTCCTGGCACGATTTGGACTGCTGGGTATGATCCTTTATATGCGATATTACCTAAAATATATTTCCAGATATACCAAATTAACTTTAAACAAAGTATTGATCGTTATATTTTTATTAGCGTTGTTCTTTGGTGAACCTTTACTTTCAATTCCCTTATTTATGTTTTTTGCCATATACCCCATGCTTTATTCTGAAAAGAGCATGATAAAGAATGATCAGCAGGCTTTAAAATCCGAAAAAAAATTAATCCAGCAGGTTAATAATTAAATATAATACTTGTGATTTATATAATTATCCCCGTTTTTAATAGGCTAAATTACACACTGGCATGTTTAAAATCATTGTCGCACCAAAGCATCGGTAATTATAAGATAATTGTTGTGGACCATGGCTCATCTGACGGGACAAGCGATGCCATAAAAAGCGAATATCCTGATGTGAGGTTGATTTATGGGAGCAGCGATCTGTGGTGGACAGGCGCCACAAACTTAGGTGTAAACGAAGTATTAAATATTGCCGCTAACGATGACCTTGTACTTGTAATTAATAATGATTTGGTGGTTGAGTATGATTATTTAGAAACCTTACTTAACCTGCACAATAAGCTTCCACGAGCAGTTATCGGTTCGGTATCAGTTAACATTAACAACCCTGAAAAAATAGTTTTTGCAGGCGTTAAATGGAATAACAGGACCGCAAAATTCCGGCCTGCACGCAATTTAAACGAGCCCTATAGTTCATTTAAATTAAAAGAAGAGTATTATCCATCAGACCTTTTACCCGGGAGGGGCACTTTAATACCTGTAGCAGCTTTTAAAGAGGTGGGTATATTTGATGAGGTACGCTTTCCGCACTATGCAGCCGATGAAGACCTTTCGCTCATGTGTAAGTTAAAGGGATATGAGATATTGATAGCAACCAACGCTGTAGTTAAAAGCCATGTAGAAGATACAGGCTTAAATTTTGTGCACAAAAAGCTTAGCTTATCACAGTTTATCAAAACACTATCATCAATCAAATCCTCCAATAATCTTTCAATAAGGTTTAAATGGGCAAAAAAAAATGCCCCTTACCCTTACCTGTATTACACTTTTGATTTAATGCGTCTGTTTGGGTCCTATATAAGAAGTTCGTTACGATAATAAGGAAATATTTATACCATAAACCGATCATTTAATAAACCATCGATAGCATTTTTAGTTATTGTTGGAATCGTAAGATTTTTAGGGTCGGTAAAATAGCGGTTTGTGCACCAGTTGGTGGTAGCCATATTAATTACCGCGCCCGAGGTCGGCGTTTTCCTGAACATTACTGCTGTAGCAGTATTGAATTTGTTCGGTGTAAAATAATCAAGGGCAATATCATACCCAATTAAATGATATTTGTAAAAGCCTAACTTCGAGTTGTCAAGTATCGGAAACCCCTCTCTATCATACCCCGCTATCGGGCCCGCGTCGAGCTCATGTGATGAACAGGGGATCACATCTCCTCTTTTTATATTCAATCCGTTAAATAATAGCATAGTCGGATCAGCAATTTTTATTCCCTGAAAGCTTTTCCGGCTTTGTATGCCAAAACCACCCAATGAGCCATCAACACCAATACTTTTTACTGGTGGATATTGCTGCGATGAAGCGTACCAATAAGTAGTTTTATCTTCTGTAGCCGAAGCGGGATCTTTTTGAGGGTCTTTATAGCAAATAAGCTGGTCGCCTGTCTCATTATATCTGGCATGCCAGTACATGGTGTTACCAGAGAGTACCAGTGCCGGTTTGCCATTGTTAACATGGGTATCAAAATTCAGCCTCGCTGTTTTTGTCCAGTATTCGCTGTGTCCTGTTATAACAAGCAACTTGCCTTTTATATTATCCATACTCTCCATGTCAGCATCTGAAATAACATTATAGATATAGGATTGCAGAAGGAGCCATTTGAAGATACCCGGCGCATAAGGTGATAATCCAATGGGCCTTAAAAAAGATAAGGTAGGTGTGGCACTTCCATAAAGATCTTTTCCGCCTGATAGGCAATAGGCATTTTCGGTATTTGTTGGATAAACGATGGTGAAATCTACATTGGAGCTATTGCTTTTAATAATCAGGGGGATTGAATTAGCGATCAGATAAACACCACTTTGAATATTTGGAACAATAAAGGTAATAGTTGCGGTATAACCATATCCCTTTTGGTAAGGCATGTCTGTCTGTATTTGCTGTTTGCCAACTGTAGCGATGGGAATGCTGAAAGCAAGATTATGCCTGATATCATAAACATTTATTTTCTGATGATGGTAAGTGGCATCTGCTGATAGGTATAATGTGCAGTCACTGCCAGGTAAATAGGATGTTTTACCGGCATAACCATTTAAAATATGTGTATTTGTTAATGTGAGTATATCATTTCCTTCCCCGGGCGCAAGTGTTTTAACTCCCGAATTTGCAGGACCGGATGTAGTGGGAGGCGCATAATCGGGAGGTGGGGTATGGGTACTGTTAGAATTGATATTTTTAGGTACTAAAGTTGTTTTTTTGCAGGATAAAATAATTGACGCTAAAACCGGCGATACAGCCAATAGCGTGCCTGCTTTCTTTACGAATAATCTACGTTCCATCTTATTGTTAATTTAAAGTTAAATTAATAACCAATTAATTAACACAAGGTTTGTGGTTGTTGTGATGTTCGTAAATAATTTTAGCCAGTAAAAAGCACTTAATTATAAAATGATAATTAAGTGCTTTTTATAAGAAGCCCGAGATGGTAATAAGGCGGCTTTATACCATAAACTGGTCATTTAACAAACCATCAATAGCATTCTTAGTTATGGTTGGAATGAATTGATTTTGTTTAGGGTCAACAAAGTAAGGAATTGTACACCAATTGGTAGTTGCCATATTAATAACCGCACCCGAGGTTGGCGTTCTCCTGAACATCACCGCTGTAGCGGTATTAAATTTATTCGGGGTGAAGTAATCCAGAGCAATGTCGTACCCAATTAAATGATACCGGTAAAAGCCCAGAATAGAATTATCTAATACAGGGAAACCGTCCGGATCATATCCCGCTATCGGGCCCGCGTCAAGCTCGTGTGACGAACAGGGTATAACATCGCCTTTTTTTAAATTTAACCCGTTAAATAGTAGCATGGACGGGTCGGCAATTTTTATTCCCTGAAAGCTTTTAGAGCTGCGTATACCATAACCACCTAATGAGCCATCAACGCCTATGCTTTGCATAGGTGGAAACTGTTGCGATGGCAGATACCAATAAGTAGTTTTATCTAACGGATTTGCTTCGGGGTCTTTTGTTTGATCTTTATAGCAGATGAGCTGGTCGCCGGTTTCATTATATTTCACATGCCAGTACATGCTGTTGCCAGACAGTACCAGCGCGGGGTTGCCACTGCTGACATGGGCATCGAAATTTTGTCGTGCTGTTTTTGTCCAATATTCACTGTGCCCCGCTATTATCAGTAATTTACCTTTTATGCTGCCCATATTATCCATATCGGCATCTGAAATAACATTGTAGGTATAGGATTGCTGCAGCAGCCATTTAAAGATACCCGCCGCATAAGAAGTTAAGCCGATGGGCCTTAAAAAAGATATGATTTGCGCAGGCGAAGTTCCATAGAGGTCTTTTCCACCGGATAAACAATATGCATTTTCCGTATTTGTTGGATAAACGATGGTAAAATCAACATTTGTGGTATTGCTGTTGATGATCAGGGGAATGGAATTGGCGATCAGATAAACTCCGCTTGGAATGTTCGGAACAATTATGGTAACAGTAGCGGCATAACCATATCCGTTTTGATAAGGCATGTCCGCCTGCATTTGCTGTTTGGCAATAGTAGTAACCGGTATACTGAAAGCAATATTATGCCTTAGATCGTAAACGTTTATTTTCTGATCATTATAGCTGGCATCTGCCGATAAATATAAAGTGCAATCACTTCCGGGCAGATAGGATTGTTTATCGGCATAGCCATCTATTATGCGTGTATTTGCCAGTACCGGAATATTTGCCCCTTCATCCGGAGCAAGAGTTCTGATTCCGGGATTTGCAGGGCTATATGCACTGGGAGGAATATAGTTTTTAGGAGGAATGTGTGGAACCGTGTTGTTAGCGGTACCACTGGGTGATACAGTGGTTTTTTTACAAGATAAAACAGTTGATGCTAAAACGGGTGATACAGCCAATAACGCACCTGTCTTCTTTACAAATGATCGCCGTTTCATTTAATTCTCTATAGTTTATAATATTAATTAGGTTCCTAAAATTAAGGAATGAACGTTAAATATACAATAATTAAATATGAATTAATATTTATACGGCGGTGATTAAAATTAGGTTTTACGTACTTATTAACAATGGCTTAAATGTTTTTAAACTGCAAATGGGTAAAATAAAATAATAAGCAATATAACACTTATTTCAATTTGCTGCCTATACAGCAAATTGAAATAGGTGTTAGGTAATTAATTGGTTTTTATAAGTATAGCGGATGTAAAAGGCTGTAATATTATTTGCCCGTTAAAGGTATTATTTCTGAGATCCCTGTAATTGCCGTTTAACCGGATTTGTTTTGGCTGATTATTGCTATTGTAAACAAATTGGATATCGTGATTATAGATATCATTGCCTCCCATGCTTTGTGATTTCGGATCTTTTGCCGATTTCCCTTTCCACTGCATTAGCGATACCCTGTAAGTTCCTTTTACCTCTTCATTAAAGCCGCTTAATATAGATTTGGTTACGTCTGGGTTGACGTATAAGTTGTTATCGAATTTGCCGTAATCACTGTTTTTATTGCGTTGCCATCCAAATATGGCGGCCAGTTCTTTTGTGCTTGTACTGAATAAAATATTGTTTTCGGCAACGTCGTTAACCACATCGCAAGCATCGCTGATGTTAAGCGACAACTGTACGAGGTTATTGTAGCACGTATTACCTATTACTTTGGTATTACTTGCTCCATGCAAATAAATACCCGCCTGCGGGCAATTGGCAACTGTATTATTGGAAATAGTTATCCCGCGTGAGCAGTCGTCGAGATAGATGCCGTCTATGTGCGGCCTGATATGAATAATTGGTACAAGGCCGGCACTCCGGCCAAGTATAATATTATTTGCAATGGTAATGTTGGTGTTATTCTTTTGCGCACCATTCCAGGTGTAAATACCTCCTCCGTCTGATTTAACCAGGCAATAATTGGTAATGAAGTTTTTTTGAACAACAATGTTATCGCCGGTAAAATATATACCCAAATAACCTACACTATCTATGCGGTTACCCTCTATAACCGCATGGCCTATATCGCTGGTATACTCAATAGCCGAATACTCACCGGTTGAACTGACGCCCCTGCCGGCCTTTAATGCAGTGTTTTTTATGGTATTGTTTACACACCTGAAATTAGATGCATCAGATACAATTATGGCGTTGTTATTGGTATGGTTGATGGTATTGTTCGCAATAACAATGTTATCACATCTGTCCTGTACTTTTATCCCCTCCTGACCGGAATTATCAACGTACATATTCTGAATTGTAACCGATGAGATATTATATCCAAGTATTGTAGCAATGGCGGCCTTCTCAACAGTTAAGTTCTGTACAATTACATTTGAACTGCTGTTTATACCAATACATTTTACAAGATTAGTTACCTCGATATTTTTATTGTTCGGATTGTCGTTTGCGTAATACATGGAAACTATGTTACGTGCTGTGTCTACACACCATTCGCCATTGCGGGTTAATGCATTTATATGGTTTTGCAGGAAAAAGCCCCAGTTGTCCGTAATATCACGGTTGTCGGGCCGGACAAACGTAAAGGTACTGCCGTGCTGACCGGTTACCTTGCACTTTTCCATTAACCATTGATTAGGGTTATAAACCAGCTCTGCACCAACCCAGTTACCGCTAATTGGTACCCCGCTTGTAATTTGTGTTTTGCCCGAATGTGATGCAACCGGTAGATAGCCTTGTTCCGGTGCATCAGCCTTCGGATATCTTGCTAAAGGGGCAGCGCGCCCGTTAACATAAAGATCAGTTACAACGGCCTGAGGTGGTATAGTAGCTTGCCATATATTTGTACCGGCAAGTCTTTTCCAATTTGTAACCTGAACGGCGCCTGTTATAACCGGCCTTGGGCCCTGTCCGTAGGAGTTGATAATGATGGGACTACTACTTGTTCCGGAGGCATGTATGATCATGGTGCCCGGAAAGGTATCACCACGATGAAAAAACACCTGGTCCCCCGGCTTTAGCGTTAATCGGTTAAATCTGTTTATTGATTTAAATGGCGCTGTTGAACTTCCGGGATTGTTGTCATTTCCACTGTTAGAAAAGAAGTACTGATGTTGCCCGTATGATCTGAAGCAAATCAAAAAAAGGACAAAGAATAATAGGGGTTTCATTACTTTAAAAAATTTAATTTGTTAATAGATAGATAGTATTAAATAGCGTTGGCTGTTAATATAATATTAAAACTCAAGATCAATTCTTAAATTATGGGCTGAGGGTGTTAAATAATCTTTAATTTAATTTCATTAAAAATATTTAACCCCCGGTTGCCGGGCCAAGCTTTACAATTTGCTTTTTACTTCGCGTTAAGATGTTTATATTTGCCCATATTACAAGGCCGAATTATATATGTAATTTGTAATTTGACAATAATATTCTTGTAATTTAGTTAATAATCTTGCCTTTGAAATGCATAATTGATCATTGATCATGAGTTTTACATTACCTATGAAATTAATAAAATATTCTTTTCTCCCCAAGTAATGACAGCTATTGATTTTTGCTGACCATATTCCGGTAAGCGCGGATTTTGCATTTGGTATTTAATGGATTAAGGCAAGCCTGTAATTGGATTAAAAAATAGTGATATTTTCTCCGAGTTTTTTAAATGAATGAAAAAGGCGCTCATAATATATAGAACACTTCCTCAATATAGAATAGACTTCTATAATTCGCTGAAAGAAGAACTTTATAAAAAGAATATTGTTTTAGACCTGATATATGGCGATTCACATTATGACAGCAGGCGCGATACTGTGCATTGTGACTGGGCCACATTTAAAAGAAATAAAATAATAAACTTCGGAGCGTTTAAAGCCATCTGGCAGCCTTGTTTAAAAGAGGCAGCATCGGCAGATCTGGTAATAGTTGAGCAAGCCAATAGCCTTCTTATTAATTATATATTGATGGCCAGACGGGCATTTACTTCAAAGAAGCTCGCCTTTTGGGGCCATGGCCTGAATTTGCAGGATGCAAAAAATAGTTTCTTTAACAAATTTAAGCTCACCTATATAAAACGGGTAGACTGGTGGTTCGCCTATACCGAGAATGTTAAAAAGTTTTTAGTTGAAAACGGATACAATGCCCAGAAGGTTACCGCAACCCTGAATGCAATTGATACAAAAAAGCTTAATGATTTCTACAAGTCGATTGATGAGGCTGAGGTTATTACCCTTAAAGAACAATTAGGAATTAAGGATGGTGAAACAGTTTTTATTTATTGCGGTGCACTATACAAAGAAAAGCGTATTGATTTTATGATAGATGCGCTTGCAATGCTTAATAAAAAGGGTTACAAATTTAAGTTTTTGCTGGTTGGAAGCGGCCCGCTCGACGATTTTGTTGCCAAGGCTGCCTCAGAAAATGACTGGCTCATCAATGCCGGGCCAAAATTTGGCAGGGAAAAGGCATTGTATTTCAGGGCAGCCGATATATTCTTACAGCCGGGAGCCATGGGGCTTGGCGTTCTGGACTCGTTTGCGTTTGAAACGCCAATGATTGCAGCCGAATCCGCTTTCCACGGGCCAGAGTTTGAATACCTGGTAAATGATTATAACGGTATAATCAGTTCAGGCAAATTGGAGGATTATGTTAACGATATTGCTGCACTGGTTTCATCGCCCGAAAAATATAATTACATAAAATCAAACTGTAAGTTAATGGTTGATAAATACAATAACGAGGTAATGGTGGCAAACTTTACCGAAGGCATTTGTAGTGTTTTAAACTCCTGATTTTGATATTAATTAAATTGCAATTTTCAACCATCGCCGTCTGGTATTCATGAACAAGCTTAGCTGGTATTACCATCGTTTTAAAACAATGAGCGTTCCCGAGGTTTTTTTTCGGGCTAAGCAGGTTGTGAATAATTCGCTTGAAAAGTTATCGCTTAATATCCCTCAGCATCAAAAATTCATTGCAGACAATAAATTCAAGTTCAAAGCAGATGATTTTATCCGGAATTATCAATCATCCGGAAGCCTGTTTGCCTATTTCGATTCCAGTATAGATACCGATAAGCCAATTAATTTTCACCTGGATACTTCTACCGGAAGGTCATTCCCTATTATTTATGCCAAAAGCATAAATATGCGTACTGACGAATATGGTAACGCTAAACTGGTATGGGAGGTTAACCGGCTGCAGTTTTTATTACCGATAGTTATTGAATACAGTAATACGCTAAACAAAAACTTACTTTATAAGTTTATAACGGTCATGGAAAGTTGGAAGCAACAAAATCCATATTTAAAAGGCATAAACTGGTATAGTAACATCGAAGTGAACATAAGGCTGATCAATTGGTACTGGTGCTGGGTGATATTGGACAATATTGACGAGTTAAGGGCGGATATGCGGTACCAGGCTTTTAAATCTGACGTTTGGATCCCGTTAATTTATCAGCATTGCTATTACAGCTATAAAAATCCGTCACTCTATTCTTCGGCTAATAACCATTTAACTTCTGAATATGCAGGGTTATTTGTAGCATCTTCAATATGGAAGTTCCCGCAATCAGATAAATGGCTTAATTATGCTAAGGCTGGCCTCGAACGCGAAATAGTTAAACAGCACTCAAACGGTATTAACAGAGAAGAGGCGGCTGGTTACATTCAGTTTATTACCGATCTCTTTTTATTGCCGTATATAACAGGGCAACAGCAGGGTATCCAATTTTCTAAAGTGTATGAGGACACCCTGGCAGACATCGGCACCTATATAAATAACCTGCTCGATGTAAAAGGTAATTTTCCGAAATATGGTGATGAGGACAACGGACGTTTGTTAGTGCCCGATGGCGACACCTACTCCAATAACTTTTTATCCATATTAAATACGCTTGCTGTATTGCAGAACAAGCCAGCGTTGAAACGTAAGGATGCTGTTTGGGATTTGAAATCGTCTTTACTTACCAATCATGTTGATGGTTACAGCAAATGGTATAACTTTAATGCAAGTGGTGAGTTAAATACATCCAGCTTTTATAAAAAAGAGGGGCATTTTATTTTTAAAAAGAATGAAAATGAGAAAGGCGAAATTTATTTCCATTTTGATGCGGCCCCGCTCGGATACCTGGCAATAGCCGCACATGGCCATGCTGATGCTTTATCGGTGATCTTGCATATAAACGGAAATCCTTTTTTGGTCGACCCCGGAACTTATACCTACCATACGGAAGAAGATTGGCGTAATTATTTTGTAAGCACACGGGCGCATAACACAGTTACTATTGACGGGGCCGACCAGGCGCAGCATGCCGGACCGACATTATGGCTTGATCATTTTAAGGTAGCTGTGGACGAAGTAGTGCAGACAGATAACATAGAAAGTGTTACGGCACATCACACCGGGTATAATAAGATCAATTGCGGCCATAGCAGGAAAGTGGAATTTGACAGGCCAAACGATACGTTTACCATAACCGACGCTTTAAAAGTTAAGGGTGAACATGAAGTAAACATAAACTGGCACCTGTATCCGGATATTAATGTTACATTCGACAATATGAAGTCTTGCTTTACGCTTACAAATTCATATAATAAAAAGATAGAATTAATAGTAGACGATAAATTTGATTACCAGATTGTTGAAGGCTCGGTTAATCCGATAAATGGCTGGTATTCAAACTCTTTTTTTAAAAAGCAGCCTTCCAAAACAATAACCGGCGTATTGAAAAAGCAACATGCCGGCAGTATAAATTTAACAACTGTAATTAAGGTGAGTTGATATTTATAAAATAATTTTAATAAGTTCCGGTTAATAAAAACAAGTATCTCTGAAAAACATAAATAACATAACATGTGTGGAATTGCAGGCTCGGTAAATGTTTTCTTACCACCCGAAACACTTAAATTAATTGCCCACAGGGGGCCTGATTCAAGTGGATATAATGAAATAGCTATTGGAGACAATAAGGTTTATTTTGCGCAGACAAGGCTGGCAATTATTGACCTTAGCCCAGCCGGCGAACAGCCGATGTTTAGCGATTGCGGTAATTATTGCATAACATTCAACGGCGAAGTATATAATCATCTCGAACTGCGCGAAAAACTGCCCGAAGTAAAATTTAAAGGACATTCTGATACCGAAACAATACTTTATTACATCAGAAAATATGGTATTGACGCGGTGAAGGACCTGAACGGGATATTTGCCTTTGGTTTTCTGGATATTAATGTCGGCACGGTATACGTAGCGCGCGATCATTTTGGTGTAAAGCCGGTATATTACTATCATAAAGATAACCAGCTGATATTTGGATCGGAACTAAAAGTGATCATATCAAACAAAGCCTATTCAAAGAAAGTAGATTTAGGTGCGTTATCAGATTTCTTATACTTACGTTACAACCCGGCGCCAAATACACTATTCAGCGATGTTAAGCGACTTGAAGCTGCTACTTACATAAAATTTGAGATTGGCAAATCATTCAAAAAAGTAAAATACTGGCAAAGCATACCTGAAATAAATACTAAAATATCCATTGGCGAAGCCGAAGAACAATACCGCTTCTTATTGGAGCAGGCTGTAAAAAGGCAGCTTTTAAGTGACGTGCCCGTGGGATTATTTCTGAGCGGTGGTGTAGATTCGGCCGTGCTGGGTTATTTGATGCAAAAAAATTCATCCTATCGTATAAAAACCTTTACCGTTGGTTTTGAAGGGACAGGCGAGTTTAATGAAACCGAAAAAGCCCGCGGAACCGCAAACTTTATCTCGTCTGAGCATTACGAAGAACTGATCAATTACAACCAGTTTCAGGTATATTTAAAAGATTCCTTTCACAACACGGAAGAGCCCATCGCCGAGCCAACCATACCCGCGCTGATGCATGTTGCCAAAATGGCTTCGCAAAAAGTAAAGGTGGTAATAAGCGGTCAGGGTGCTGACGAGCCTTTGGCGGGCTACAAAAGATATTACGGAGAGCAATTACTCTCCAGGTATGCGATGCTTACAAAGCTGTTTGCCAATAATCTTTTACAGCCATTTAAAAATAAAGAGGCGGTACAAAGGGCATTATACGCAAGCAAGTTTTCAAATGAGTTTGACAGGTTTTTTGCTATTTACGCTATCTACACCCCTGAAATGCAGGCCGAGGTATTGAAAAATTATGCCGCCAATAATCAGCTGGATGCATTAAAAGACCAATTTAGGGCGATATACAATAATGTGAAGGGCCTGGATGCATCATTATCGAAGTTGCTTTATATCGATACACGTACAATGCTCCCTGATAACTTGTTGCTGTTTAATGATAAAAACACAATGGCATATTCCATTGAAAACAGGGTGCCATTTTTAGATCGTGATTTGGTGCAGTTTGTAGAAACATTGCCTGCATCTTTTAAACTGAACGGAAAAACGCATAAGTTCATTCACAAAAAAGCCATTGAAAGATGGTTGCCAAAAGAGATCATTTATACCAAAAAGCGGGCGTTTTCTACACCGGTGGATGAATGGTTTAAAGGCGAGCTTGGAACCGAATTAAACGACATGATCAATTCTTCGGGCTCTTTTGTTAAGGAACATTTTAATTTAGACATTATCGGGAAAATGGTTGCTGACCATAACAAAGGTATTCGTAACTATAAAAAACAGTTATTTGCATTGCTTTCGCTCGAAATGTGGTATAAAAACTTTTATAATAGATTCTAACTCATGAAAATAAGCATTTTTGGTCTTGGTTACGTAGGTTGTGTAAGTTTAGGCTGTTTGGCAAAAAACGGGCACACTGTAGTTGGTGTGGACGTAAGTCCTATTAAAGTCGATCAGATAAATAATGGTCAGTCCACTATTATTGAAAAAGACATTGATGTAATTATTGCCGAACAACATAAAAATGGCAGCATCAGCGCAACTACTAATTTTAAGGAAGCCATATTAAAAACAGAAGTTTCCATTATAGCGGTTGGTACGCCATCAACAAACAACGGTCATTTAAATTTAGATTATATCTTTAAAGTGGCCGAAAATATTGGCGACTCTTTAGCGGAGAAGGATGAATACCATATAGTAGCTGTCCGTTCAACAGTTATGCCGGGCACATGCAGTAAAATTGCAGCTATTATTGAAGAACGATCGGGCAAGAAGAACAATGTTTCATTCTCCGTTTTAAGCAATCCTGAATTCTTGCGCGAAGGAACAGCGGTGAACGATTATTACAATCCGCCACTTACGCTTATCGGTTCAGATAATGCCGCGGCTGCTGAAAAGCTGGCATCGCTTTATTCCAGCCTGCCTGCCGAGCTGGTGATAACCGATTCCAAGGTTGCCGAAATAATGAAATATATCAATAATACATTTCATGCGCTGAAGATCTCGTTTGCCAATGAGGTGGGTAATATCTGCAGTAAACTGCAGATTGACTCGCACGAGGTAATGAACATTTTTTGCAAAGACAAGGAACTTAATATCTCTCCTTATTATTTAAAACCCGGTTTTGCTTATGGCGGCTCATGCCTTCCTAAAGACCTGAAGGGTTTACAAACGTTAGCGCACGACTTGTATGTTAATGCCCCCGTTATTGATAGTATCAATAAAACGAATGACATCCAGATACAACGTGCTATTGACACGATTACAGCACAGGGAAAGAAAAAACTGGGTTTCCTTGGGTTAAGCTTTAAAGCCGGTACTGATGACCTGCGCAATAGCCCTGCTGTAACAATTATTGAAACATTACTTGGAAAAGGATATGAGATACAGATATTTGACTATAATATTAACTTGTCTCGTTTAACAGGTACTAATAAACAATACATTGATGCTCATATTCCGCATTTGTCTGTACTGATGGTTGATAACATTAACAATTTGGTTAGTAATAATGAGGTTATTGTGGTTAACAATAATGAAAAGGAATACAATGAAGTTTTATCGGTTTCCCAAACAAATTCGGTTATTATTGATTTGGTTAGGTTGGGTGCCGATGTTAGGAAAAGAGAGGGTTATATTGGTATAAACTGGTAGTAAATTAAAATACATAGCATGGCAACCGATATTTTTAAAGGGAAGCATATTTTAATAATTGTTGAAAATCTGCCCGTGCCTTTTGACAGGCGCGTTTGGCAGGAAGCCAATACATTGAAAGATGCAGGGTTTGAAGTTTCTATTATCTGTCCGATAATGAAGGGGTATGTTAAAAAATATGAGTTGCTTAACGGTATCCATATTTATCGCCATCCGTTACCCTTGGAGGCCGAAAACGCGATGGGGTATATAAAGGAATATTTTGCCGCTTTGTATTATGAGTTTACATTAAGCCTTAAAATATTTTTTAAGAAGCGTTTTCATGTAATTCATGGCTGTAACCCGCCCGACCTGATATTCATGGTAGCGTTAATTTATAAATTGTTTGGAGTGAAATACGTGTTTGACCACCACGATATTAACCCCGAATTATATATAGCTAAATACGGCAAAAAGGGATTCTTTTATAAGTTCCTGGTACTGGTGGAAAGGCTGACCTTTATGACTGCTAATTATAGCATCGCCACCAACGAGTCGTATAAGCAGATTGGTATTACAAGGGGCAAAATGCCTGCCGAGAAAATACAGATAGTGCGCAGCGGCCCGAAACTTGACAGGTTGCGTTTAACAGAAGGTAACCAGAAATATAAAAAGGGACGCAAATACCTTATAGGTTATGTGGGAGTGGTTGGCGCCCAGGAAGGGCTTGACCTTCTGCTGGAATCTGCTAAATACATTGTTTCAAAAAGGCAGGATGTGCAGTTTGGTATAGTAGGCGGCGGAACAGAAATTGAAAACCTGAAAAAACTGACCCAGGAAATGCAGCTTACCGAATATGTAGACTATTACGGCAGGGTTGATGATGAAATGATGGTAGACGTATTGAACACGGCAGATGTTTGTGTTAACCCGGACAGGCCAACAGAAATGAATAACCTTTCTACCATGAACAAGATTATGGAGTACATGGCGCTTAAAAAACCGATTGTACAATATGATTTGAAAGAAGGAAAATTTTCGGCGCAGAAAGCATCGTTATATGCGGATAATACCAATACGATTGATTTTGCCGAAAAGATCATGTGGCTGCTTGATAACCCCGATGTAAGAAAGGAAATGGGCGATTTTGGTTATAACAGGGTTATAAACGAACTTTCATGGGAATACGAAAGTGTAAAACTGATAGATTTTTATAAAAAAGTACTTAAGATTAACAACAATAACAGCATCCCTGCGGTTAACAATGAGCTTAAAGAACAAGAGCAATTTGAGGAACTGACAGTAGAAGCAAAAAATTAATAAATTTAAACAAATCTCATTTGGCAGATATTTGTTAAACTGAAATTATACAAACATTCATTTATTTATGGGAAAAAAAACAGCCCTTGTTACTGGTATAACTGGCCAGGATGGAGCATACTTAACCGAGCTATTATTATCCAAAGGCTACGAAGTACATGGTATTAAACGCCGTAGTTCATTATTCAATACCGACAGGATTGACCATTTGTACCAGGACCCTCATGATCCCAACAAAAACATGATCCTGCACTACGGCGACCTGAGCGATAGCACCAACCTTATCCGCATTATCCAGCAGGTACAGCCTGATGAGATATATAATCTTGGCGCCATGTCGCACGTAAAGGTGAGCTTTGATACTCCTGAATATACCGCGAATGCCGATGGTATAGGCACACTCCGTTTGCTGGAAGCTATCCGTATCCTCGGTCTTGAGAAGAAAACCAAAATATACCAGGCTTCAACTTCTGAGCTTTACGGTTTGGTACAGGCAGTTCCTCAATCTGAAACTACTCCATTCTACCCGCGTTCGCCGTATGCGGTTGCAAAGCTGTATGGTTACTGGATTACGGTTAACTACCGCGAAGCCTATGGCATATATGCCTGCAACGGTATCCTGTTCAACCATGAAAGCCCGCTGAGGGGTGAAACCTTCGTTACACGTAAAATAACCCGTGCTACGGCTAAAATTGCAATGGGTTTACAGGATAAACTTTACCTGGGTAACCTTGATGCGCAACGCGACTGGGGCCATGCTAAAGATTATGTGGAAGCAATGTACCTGATATTGCAGCAGGATACTCCTGAAGACTATGTAATTGCAACCGGTGTAACTACCCGTGTGCGTGAGTTTGTGAGGATGGCTTTCAGCGAGGTAGGTATCGAAGTAGAGTTTAAAGGTGAAGGCGCTGATGAAAAGGGTTATGTAGTTAGCTGCAGCAATCCTGATTTTCAGATAGAAGCTGGTAAAGAAGTTGTGGCTGTTGATGCTAAATATTTCCGTCCGACCGAGGTTGACCTGTTAATAGGCGACCCAACCAAAGCGCAGAGCAAATTGGGCTGGAAACCAAAATACGATCTTGCCGGCCTTGTAAAAGAGATGGTAGCAGCCGACGTTGAGCTGTTCAGAAAAGAAAAATTACTGAAGGATTCGGGCTACGCGATCAAAAATCAGTTTGAATAGTTGTATGGAAAAAGACGCCAAAATATACATTGCCGGTCACCGCGGTATGGTTGGCTCAGCCATAAAGCGGAAGCTGGAAAAAGAAGGGTTTACAAACTTTGTTACCCGCGTATCTTCCGAACTTGATTTGCGCGATCAGCAGCAGGTAGCGGATTTCTTCGCTGCCGAAAAGCCTGATTACGTTTTTTTAGCGGCAGCAAAAGTAGGCGGCATTATTGCAAATAATACCTATCGCGCAGAGTTCTTGTATGATAACCTGCAGATACAGAATAATGTGATCCATCAGTCATACCTCAACGGGGTAAAAAAGCTGATGTTTTTGGGTTCAAGCTGTATTTATCCAAAAATGGCTCCACAGCCGTTAAAGGAGGAATACCTGCTTACCGGTCCGCTTGAAGAAACTAACGAACCTTACGCTATTGCCAAAATAGCCGGCATAAAAATGTGCGATGCATACCGTTCGCAGTATGGTTGTAATTACATTTCGGTAATGCCAACCAATTTGTATGGGTACAATGATAATTATCACCCGCAAAACTCGCACGTATTACCTGCATTGATACGCCGTTTTCACGAAGCTAAGGAGCAAGGTTCGCCGTCCGTTATGATATGGGGTACCGGATCGCCGCGCCGAGAGTTCCTGTTTGCCGACGACCTGGCCGAGGCCTGCTATTACCTGATGCAGACCTATAATGAACCAGGCCTTGTGAATATTGGTACAGGCGAGGATATCACCATTAAGGATCTGGCGCTACTGGTTAAAAAAATAATAGGTTACGAAGGCGAAATACAGTTTGATGCATCAAAACCTGATGGAACGCCACGCAAGCTAATGGACGTTACTAAACTGGCTAACGCGGGCTGGTGTTACCACACCACGCTTGAAGAAGGCATTTCACTGGCTTACCAGGATTTCCTTAGCAAGGGCGTATTGGTAACCGAACGATAGTATTTTGGCAGGGTTTTCCCGCAAAACAATTTAGGGCTTATTGCAGCAGGGAGAAATGCTGTGCAATAAGCCCTTTTATAATTAGATTGAAGGAGGGAATAAACATTTTTTATCATTGCCAAAACGGAAAATTGTTTATCCTGTTTAAAGGTACAGGCCTGAAAGTATCGTTTAGCAGAAATTTTAATAAGTTTATCGCATAAGCGATCCTGTACATTAACCTGCGGGTTAATAAACAGGGCCGAAAAGTGATTGTTCAAAGGATAGAGGGCGGCTCTTAAAGACAAGTTAT
>JBQCIS010000307.1:0-12603 GCA_051953515.1 Mucilaginibacter sp. | reverse complement strand
CAATTTATTATTACGCGGCGATGCATTATGGATAGCCCTTGCTATCAATTCCTTTCCCGTACCCGTTTCACCGAGTATTAAAACCGTAGTGTTGGATTCGGCCACCAATGACATCAACCGGTATACCTTCTGCATCCGCTCGCCATTGCCAATAATTTCAGAAAAATTATAAATGGTTTTAATCTGTTCTTTCAGGTAGTCATTTTCTACTTCGAGTTGCTTTTTATAGGCAAGCAGTTTTTCGTTGGCCTGTATGTTGGCAATTGCGATGGATATTTGTGCACAAATGCCTTTCAGCATCAGTTTACTCAACCGGTCGGCCAGTAGCCAGATGGTGCCGATATTCTTATTACCAGCCCGCAATGGCAGGCCATACATGTTTTTTAAACCGGAGGTCTCCCACAGCCTTGCATAAGCGTTACCGCTCTTTAATTCCTCCTCTATATTAAACACAATGCCGTCCTCGCTTGCAAGCACCACGGCTGTATATTTTTCATCGACGGTGACGCGATTGGCAAGCAACTCTCTGAAATGTTTTTTTGCGATTTCAAACAATACATCATTGTGCATAAAGGACGATAAGTTATAGCCATCCTCATCAATTACCCGAATCATCGACAATTGTGTATGCATCGCTTTGTCCAGCACCCTGGAAATCGCCTCCTGCAGATCGGATTTGGTTCTTACCTGTGCCACGTCGCTGCTAAAATCGAGCAGAAAGGCCTGCTCCTCCTGCTTTTTACTGATTTGCTCATTGGCCATAATATTAGCCATGGCAATGGATATTTGCGAACAAATGCCCTGTAGCAGCTGCACGTTGATCTCCTGGATATCCAGAAATAAAATCCCCAGATTTGTTTCACCATTTCGCAGGCGGATACCAACTATCTCTTCAAATCCCATCCCCTTCCAGTATTGTAAATAGGATGAGGTAATGCCGCGCCGTATTTCCCTGTCTACATTAAACAATAAAGGAATTTGGCTATTTAGTACACGGTTCTGAAGCCCATCATTGATGAGATACCTGGCTTGCTCCAGCGCGTTTATTACTTCCGGATTGTGCGTTTTAAGTAGATCATAAACATAGGGCCGCATGGTAGCATTGTCTTCATTGATCCTACGTATAACAAAGCCGCCTGTTGGATTTAGTTTTTTTAATGCAGTACGAACGGCAAGGGCCAGTTCTTCTTTCGTTCTTACCGTTGCAATTGCATTACTAAAATCGAGAAGAAATGATTTCTCCTTTTCCTTTTTAAGGATCTCTTCGTTTTTAATGATGTTGGATACTGCACTCGATAGTTGGGGCGCTATGCCTTTTATGATATCCCTGAACTCATTGCTAAAGCTGTTATGCTTATCAGAATAGATATGAATAAAGCCCATTGGCTTCCCCTCTTTCATTAGCCTGGTCATCAATATTTCCTTTACGCCGGCTTCATAATTAGCCCGTAGGAAAGATGGACTTTGCGGTTGATCCATGATATCTTTTAGCAAAAACGATACAGGCTCGCCTGCATGCAATACCGTCTGTATGAACGGCTCATTGAGAGGAAAGTGAGCTTTTATCAATTCCGGATATATGGCCTGCGACCGCACTGAAGACGATTCATGATCAAGTAGGAACGCCGCGTAACTTTCGTCCTTCTCATCGATCAGGGTAATGATGGTGTGGGTAAAATAGAACAAACCCTTGATCCTTTTTGAAAAAAGAGTGATCAAGTCATTTTTATCCCGCACGCTGGTAATATCATTACCGAGATCAGATAAGATCTTCCTTTCCTGTTCCAGTGTGGCTTTGGAAGGCGTAAGAAAATCCGAATTCTGATCTTTTACTTTTCTCATTGGGCATTACAGGATGGTTTGTTTGAGTTCGCAAGTTATAGAAAATAAAAGCTGGTTAGGGAACAAAAAGAAAACAGTATATATTTTTATGGCTTAATGTACAGGCATTCTCCATTGAAAATTTTCGTCAAAATTCCCCTATGTGCATATAATATCTGTATAAGTATGATCAACAATAGAAATCGGCTATAAATTGTGCATAGTCTTTATCTCCGTGGGGCACCCTAAGAAAGAATAGCTTAAAAACCAGTTCTTTCTATTTTGAAAAAGATTATCAATTCAATTAACTAGCCGACTTAAATTTTAATGCGGCTTTATCACATTAAATTTTAAAAGGCAATACAAAAGAAGCCGCAATCCTACCAATAAGATTGCAAATAAATTTATTCACCATAAATATCAACCCTGAGGTTTCGGCCGAAGAATATCGTACCAGGGTGATAGACCCACTTAGAGAAATTGCATCTGCTGAAGAAATTAAAAAAATCAGAGAAGGGCCATCTGGGCTATATATGTTTTTTCAGGTTGAACTCTAAAAAATGGGGCGATCAATCTAACAAATCGCGCATATTTCAACTTGAACAGTGAAGGAAGTGGTGAAGGTATTGGAAGCATTCGCGTGATAAACATTTATTCATTCCGTTTTCTTGGATAACTTTTCCATTCCCATCGATTTAAACGGGCGGGCAATGCCCGCCCGTGCTTCCATCAGTTAATCAGAAAATCTTCGCAACCATATTTTTCGAATTGCGCGCAGAGGTTAAAGGCTGCCTGTGTTTTGGTGAAACCGTTGCCAAACAAAACAGATTTTAACTTGGCTTCGTCGTCTTTATAAGAAAGGACATTTTGAAAATACCCGGTGATGCTTATGCAAAGCTTTGCATAACCGTAACTGGCTATTTTCAAAATGTAAAGAATTTCAGGGACGACCAAAGCAAATTCAAATCCATCATGCAGGGTACGGGATTGCAAAAGAACCAGGCTGCCTTTAATCTCTGTACTGATTTTGCCAAACACGGCGAACGTATTTTAAACTAATCAACAGGGGCAGCAATGCCCCTTTATGTTTTAACCACAAATTTTAAAATTATGAAAACGATAGAGCAATTAACCAATGTCGATAAAGCCAAAATAATCTTTGAACTATTCAGGAATGAAATGCCCGAATTTTTGGAATATGTAGGTTATATGGCCGATAAAGTAGCAAACGATAAAGACGAATTGATAGCCAACTGGAACAACCCGTTTTTAAGTTATCATCAATGGTTTAGCCTCTCTGAACAGGTGAACGCCACTATCAAACGTTACGGCAAAAGCCCGTTCAAAAGCGCCAATGTATTTGCTGAACAACTTTTCGGCGGTTATTCCGCATTATTTACCAATCATTGTTTGGAGCAATACGGTTTACACCGAGCTCAATCTCCACGCTTTGCACAGGCTGTTAATCTGTTTTATCTACCTGTAAAGCCAGTTACACCGATAGATTGCCAGTATTTAGTTTTAGAAATGCACGGCGGGCCTCAATACACAAACATTTGTACAGATACAGATGGTAATATACTTGTATTTGATACCCGCGCAGAAGCCGAGGCCGAAGCTGCGGAGTGCCAAGATGGTTTGGTTGTAGAGGTATAACACCAAACTTTCTGCCTCAAATGCCCGCCGTGCCAACACGGACGGGCTTTTTTGTGCCGGGCGTTAAGTGTCTGACACGTGTTTTTTATCTCATTTTACGCATCAATTATCGAACACGAGGTAAAAGAAAGTTGGTATGAAATATTATGCTATTCGGGAAATTATGACAGAGTTTTTCAAACCGATCAGTTACGCCTGTTACTTTTCTCTTGAGATTTACCTTTTTTAATGACCGGCAAAGGAATTATATCATCGATCGCGGTTGGCTTGATAGTTTCGGAAAAATAAGAATAATAGGGTGATATTGAGATGGATGATGCATTGGTCGCCCATCTGATTACGAGACGCATTCCGATATAAATGAGCACTTTTTTATCAATATCGTGCTTTTGTTCTTGCGTAAATTGAGTATCATTCAAAACATCATCTTTTATTGCAGCATCACGGTATAAATCGGTGATAGAGGCATAAATATTCATTTGCTCCAGTTTAGAAAGATGGTATCTGTCGATACTGTCTTTAGGAAATTCATCCAGAAATATCTGTGGAAGAAATTCTTTTTTAATGATAACAAGCCTACGGTCCATCGGACGGCCAAAGAATGGCAGGCGATGAATTTTCAATCCTTTATATGCGTTGTCGTCAAGTCCTTCAATGTTATTATGATTGGTGATCGTTTGCAAATCAAGGTCAAAATCAATCAGAACATAGTCATTGGGATCGGGATTTAGCTTATCGATAGCGGAATAAATATCAGTAGGCTCGACATAATAATGTGTATTCTTTGGGAAGAAGAAATTATTTGAAACCCCTTCTTTAATACTATCTGCCAGCGACTGTGCATAAATAGAATAATGATTAAAGTAGTCGGCTTCTTTATCCTCTGCGAAAGGATTCTTGTCCATTATTCCCTTTACTCCCGGTATTACATACCCATTGTATTGGCCTTCAACCGATTTGTCAAAGAGCTTCAAATAAGGCTGCAACGTTTCGCCAACAATACGTTCGGTATTAAGTAAAAACTTTTTCAGATCTTCTTCAGCAATAGTCTGCTCGAACTCCGTTCGGTCATAGGCTTCAGTAACATCGGCTTTAACCTGGTCAATAAGTACCAAAGGTCTTTCCTTGTGATTATCATCACACCACTGATCGTTTAAGAAACCTAATCCGACGGCTATTTTTAAATCCTGATCCTGATAAAGGTTTTCAACCAGTTTTTTGAAATGGTCAAGGTGCTCGATCCACATTTTTCTTGCGGATTTCGTTTTTGGAATTTCGGGGTGCGCAAGTGGTTGCATTGTAACGTAGAAGGGCACAATACTATATTGACGCAGAAAAAGCAGCGCCGCAAGATTGCAGGACCATAATTTTACCAGGTCTTCTGACTTTAATCCTTCCGTTTCCGGATACCAGTACCGGAAAGAAATAAATGGGAAATTTTCGTGATAAGCATCCCAAAAGGTAAAGAAAATGTTAAAAACCTCCGTCATGGAAAGTGGAAGCAGTACATAGCTGGGAGGCGAACTTGTCGTATAGCTAAAAATACGCTTTACGCAACTCAACCGGCCTTTAAATAATAGTAATCCTAACAGGGCGTGGTTAAACTCCAAAAATCGTTTTCTTTCACCATTTCTTTTATCTACTTCAGCTTTGTTGGCAATGGTGGCTTTTGCCCCTTCCCAAACATAATTAGGCTGAACAGCAGCAAGTCCCATAGAGAAATTTTGATGTGCGACTGACCAATACTGCATTATCATATCATCCCGCTCGAAAATTACCGCATTAGCGAGGCAATACCACAGCGTTTTATAGGTCTCCTCACTTACCTCAGCCCGATCCATTTCGCCCAGCAACCACAGTCCGCCTACCGTGCGGTGTTCCAAAAACGCGAATCTTCTATTGTTGAGGGGTGCAAGTTTCGCGGTTAAATCAGCTATCAATTGATAATAAGGATCAGGATAGATGATAGGTTTATCGTTGTTTGCTGTTCTAAAATCAGCAAAGGTTTTTGAATAATAACTGAATATGAGTTTAGCAAAAACCTCTTTCTGTTGTTCAACAGCATAATACAGGATATCACCTAACGCTTTGAAATATTCAAAATTTTCATTCTCCTTCTTCTTAATAAGATAGCTGATTGCCTTAGAGGGTGTATAATAGGTAATTATTTTATTGATGAACAATAGAAAGAAAGCGATAAGTAAAGCCGTTGATGTAATTAACGTATAACCCACTATCTGATTTATAAATGGAATATTATTCAGATTTGCAAATAGATTAACTACTGCATAACAGGCAATCAAAACAAGGGTAGTGACTAAAAATACTTTAAAAAGAATCCATTCTATCTCTTTTTCAAACAGGTCAACAATAATTACGGAAGCATATTTTTCATCAAGCCTGGATATAACCTGTAGTAATATCGGATAAGCCACACTCAAAATGCCGATTACAAAATAGATACATAAATCAGGTATGCTCATATACTTTTCAGAGATTTGTAAATCTACGATATTATTAAAAGGAATTATGCCATTAGAAGAAAGGCTTAGGCTTCAAAAGGAAGCATACTTAAAGGAAAAAGAAGAAATCTTTAAGCAGGAGGCTGCTCAAATTAAATATATACTGGATAAATGCCGTGATTTCGACCCGCCCCTCACCGAAGACCATTTTGTATATTCACCTACCATCGGTCTATTGGTATGCTATCCAGGCATTCTTCTGAAATTGCTTGGGGCAGGTATTCGTGACAAGGAGAACCTGACGGACTTTGATCAAGTATCGCAACAATTTCAGAAGAAGCCATTTGGGCAAGGGATGCTATATGGAAAGGAATTTATCATATTGGCCCATCCGAATTTCAGGCGCGGATATAGTAAGCACGCCAATTTCGAGCCCGGTTTACTGAGTGCATTTTGGAGATTTGAATCATCCAAGGCCATGCGCTATCTTTCTTTAGATTACGACAGGATAAAGATCGATATAAATGATCGTACTTACAGCGAGTTTGATACATGGTTCGGACCGAGATTTAACCCTGATATTGACCAGATAGCCGATGGCATCGTACGACTGGCCCCACCGGCTGATCTTGATGATTTTTGGTTGGGCTTTCTCTTTGCGGATGTTATTTTCCTCGATATAAAATGGTTAACGAAGACAGAAAAAGTCGAAGATAATGGCACTGAACGGCGCAGAAAGGTAAAAGTATTCTATGCTGAGGAATTTAAAAAAAATGATTTCACAGTAGTAGAAAGTGGGATAAAATATCATCCTGTGAAATATATTCATGCTGAATACCTGCCCGAAAAAAAGAACTTTCGACATCTGGATGGTGCTATTCATTTCTACACTGAAGATGAATACCAAGCCAGATACAATCAGGATTTTAATTACAATCAAAAAAACGCTAACCAAATCAAGACACGTTCGGAAAAACTATTTAAAATTAACGGTGAACTATCGATTGAAAATTGGAGAAATTTTTGTGGCCTTTTTCTTACACAGGACCCATTAATTATTGAATATTTTGAAGGTAAGCTGCCAGCCGCCGTTCTCGATTACCTAAATGTCCGGTCTAAAATGAGTAAAGATTAATGCTTTCATTGATAATTTTTTCATTGCTTATAGCATGGGTAGTTAAGCTTATTTAAAATACCGCAGCCATTAGTCGAATGACGATCAAATCCGCATAAATTACCGAACACCAAATAATAATGAAAATTAATCCGACAACGGTTATCCCATTAACGTTTTAACCTACTTCTCGTGGACAAAAAGAGCATTTATCGCCCTTGCTTCATCGCGATTATTTTCTTTACATCTTCGATAAAATCAGTTGTCATTCGGACTTTTGGGGTCACAGCTAATCAAAAGCCCTTTTTGTAATAAAAAAGGGCTTTTTGCGTCTATTTAAGCGGTTTTAAAACAGCATCATTTCCATGATGACTTGATCAAGTCAGAAGCTGAAAAATCCATTTTGGTTGACCCCAGTTCGCCAATTTCATTTACTTCCGTAACAATTTGATAGCCATAACCAATAGTGGTCAAAGCTAAATTGGCGAAGAGGGGTCAATATAATATTCTGATTACCGTCGGTTAGTATCACTTTGCTTGTAACGCAGATCATTTTTTTGACATCTGTTTTTTTCTAACTTTGAAATTTAGCCGCTAATTACAATGTCAGCCAACAGCCTCCAAATGACGGATAATGAATTGCTTTCCTTACTGAAGAAAGGTGATGAGGCGGCATTTAAAGAGCTGTACAACCGGTACTGGGACAAGCTATTCGTAACAGCTTTCCATCGTCTTGGCGATGAACTGGAAGCTGAAGAGGTAGTGCAGGACATTTTTGTCAGTATCTGGCAGCGCCGAAATGTTCTGGAGTTAACCTACTCACTGGCTACATACCTTTCTGTTGCCGTCAAATACAAAGTAATTACAAAACTGGCTGGCTTCGCCAAACAAAAAGCGCGTGATGCCAGCATAGCAGCCGAATCTGCCGAAGGGGTGGAAAGTACAAGCCAATGGCTCTCGGAAAAAGAACTGCGCCGACAAATAGAGGAATGCATAAATAAACTGCCTGAAAAATGCCGCATTGTTTTCCAAATGAGCAGGGAACAGAATCTTTCCAACAAGCAGATAGCCGAAAAGCTCGGTGTATCGGAAAAAACTGTTGAAGGCCATATCACTAAAGCGATCCATACGCTTAAAAACTCGCTAAACATATCCCTTCCATTATTATTCTTCCTGCTGAAAAAATAATTTCAGTTAGAGCAAGGGTTAGGCACTTTCCGATTGACTATATGTTAAAACATCGGCAAAGTGGCCCCGAAAAAGATTAAATACGATATTAAGCAACTCGCGGAGAAATATGCAAATGGCACTATTTCTAAAGACGAGAAAACATATTTTGAGCAATGGTATGCTTCTTTCAATGACTCAGAAGCTATATTGAAAGAAAGCAGATATTCGAATGCAGATGCCTTGCGCGATGCGATCTTTAACAAGGTCCTTAAGGAAATAGAACCAAGTAAGGCGTCAAAAGTAAAAATCAGGCGCCTGCAATTATTTTACCGTGTCGCGGCAGCTGTATTATTGTTGTTTGTGTCTGTGGGCGTGAGGTATTTGATTGAGCGGCCAGTCAAACCACAAATGGCTCAGAATCAAAAAGCGGACATCTCACCGGGCGGCAATAAAGCCACACTCACTTTGGCAAATGGCAAAAAGATATTACTTACCGATGTAAAAAACGGTAAGTTGGCCCAGGAAAGCTCTGCCGAGATAACCAAGGTTGCGGATGGCAAAATTGTGTATGCAACCGCAACCTCTGCCCATCAACATTCGGCCTTAGTTTATAACACGGTAACCACCCCAATGGGCGGCCAATATTCCCTAACGCTTTCCGATGGAACTAAGGTTATGCTTGATGCCAGTTCATCGATCAGGTATCCCGTTGTTTTCAACGACCATGAACGGCGGGTTGAAATCACTGGGCAGGTTTATTTCGAAGTCGTTCACAACGCGCATAAGCCGTTCAGGGTTATTGCAGGCAAGCAGATGATCGAAGACCTGGGCACTCAATTTAATATAAATGCTTATGCAGATGAGCCTGTTGCCAGGACAACTCTTGTAAAAGGCAGTATCAGGATCAGTAAAGGAAATCAGAGCCTGGTTCTTAAGCCCGGCGAGCAGGCATCCGTTTCGTCAGGCAACCAGATCAGAATTGTTGATGATCCTGACATTGACGAAGCTATAGCCTGGAAAAACGGTTATTTCAAATTTGATGATGAAGACCTTGGTGGCGTAATGCGTGAGATATCACGCTGGTATAATGTACAGGTGACCTACGATGCCGCCCTGAAAAATAACATTACCTTTTTGGGAGAGGTCTCCCGTTCAAAAAACATATCTGCTGTATTAAGAATTATGGAAGCCACCGGAAAAGTGCATTTCCAGGTAGCAGGAAGGAGGGTAACAGTTATGCCCTGACAAGTACTTAACATATGTTGACCCAAAAAAACAGGACCCGACGGCAATCGGGTGCCTGCAGACGTTCGGGTTAACCCCTAAAAAATTTGCGCTTGAACAAACTATTAATTGAAAACCCAAACATTCAAAGTTATGATTTTTTTAACTCGTCTGGTAAACAAGCCATCCGGCTGTTTACGGAAGGTGCTGCTGTTGATGAAACTTACCGTTTTTTTGATGATCCTGGCTGTTACACAAGTGTATGCAGCCGCAAGCTATGCCCAAAAGGTTACGCTGCAGAAAAATAATGCCTCGTTGAAAAGCATATTTTCTGATATCCGAAACCAAACAGGCTATGATTTTCTGGCTGATGCCAAGCTAATCAACCAGGCAAAACCAGTATCTGTACATATAAAAGATGCTCCGCTTGAAGATGCGTTGAATCAAATATTCAATAACACCAATCTTACCTATACTATTGTCGAAAAAAGTATAGTTGTTAAAACAAAGATACCAATATCTAAAAAGCCTGCAGCCAGCCTTGAGATTAAGGTAAATGGCAGGGTAATAAATGAAAAAGGCGAGCCACTGGCAGGTGCCACCATAAGGATTAAAGGCTCCAATATGGTTATTGGCGTAGGCGGCGGAGGCGGATTTACAGTGGTGCTGCCGGATAGCTCGGCTGTATTAGTGGTATCTTACATCGGTTATGAAACCAAAGAAGTAGTGATTTCGGGCGCCGACGTAGACCTGGTCATTACACTTAAACAGAAAACATCGAAGCTTGAGGATGTAAATATAGTAAGCACAGGTTATTATGAAATTCCCAAAGAGCGTGCAACCGGCTCGTTCGAAACGTTAAGCGGCAAACAATTAAATATGGTAACAAGCCCTGACATTCTGAGCAGAATGGAAGGTAATGTAACGGGGTTCAATTTCAATCCCCAACTGACGCCAACAAGCTCGAGTAGTCCGGATAAAACAAATCCACTGAACAAAATTACCATTCGCGGGTCCAACAGCTTTAACCCCAGTTACGTTACCGGCGGCGTTCCGTTGGTGGTAGTGGATGGCGTAGCGCTGGAGGATAACCAGGCCGGCTCAAGTGTTTACCAGGATCCGGTAGGCAATCTGAACCCGAATGATGTGGAAAGCGTCACGATTTTGAAAGATGCTGCTTCTGCATCAATATGGGGTTCGCGGGCGGCCAACGGCGTGATCGTTATCGTTACCAAGAAAGGCAAATATAATCAGCACATGCAAGCTTCACTGAACTCCAATGTTTCAGTGACCGAGAAACCCAACCTGTTCTATTACAAACGGGCAAGTACGGCTGATTTTGTCGATTATCAGAAAAACTTGTATAACAATGGTTTTTTCGACAATGCTTTATCTGATGCCCAATTCGCTGCATATAATTTCCCGTTGGAGAATGTTCCCGGCGTAGTAGAAATATTAGAACAGCAAAAGAATGGCCAGATTACCGCTGACCAGGCCAATGCCCAGCTCGCAACGCTTGGCCAAAACGACGTACGACGTGACATTACTAAATATATGCTCCGCAATTCTGTTCAGCAACAGCATTCGTTAAGCATTTCTGGCGGTTCTCAGGATATTGCTTACAGGCTATCAGGAGGATACGATAATGATATAAATAATACCATTACTTCGAGCGCCAATCGTTTAACATTGTCGTCCAGCACTACGGTTAAGGTTACTAAGAATTTCAACCTCCAGGCGAATATTGATTATGCCCAAAGCAACCGAAAAGACGAATCGGTTTCAAGTTATTTTGCCGAATCCGGCAACTCTGGCCATGCGGGTACCCTGTTCGATCCATACACCCGTTTGGCCGACAATAACGGTACCCCATTAAATGTGATACACAATTTTCGCCCGGGCTATGTAGATACCCTTGGCCATGGCAATTTGCTTGATCTGCACTATGCGCCGCTAACTGATATCAAGCAGGGCTATGATAAGGTTAGGGATGACAACCTGAGGATAAACCTGCAAGGCAATTACAGGTTTACCGATGCACTTTCTGCCGAGATAATTTATAGCTACCAGCGCGAAACCACTAATTCGGACAACGTGGACTTCGCTAATTCATACATCGCAAGGTATGTTGTAGATGAATACACCACACCATATAATTATGTAGACCCAACCAGTGGATCCCCCAATCCGTACCACCGGACACTGCCCTTGGGTGGAATTTACCAACCTACTGATTTAAGCCTTTCGGGCCAAACCCTTCGCGGATTGCTCACTTTTAATAAAACATGGAATAAGCATACCATCTCAGCGATAGCAGGCGGTGAACTTAGGAACAGTTATGGTATTTCTACTCATAACTACTATTATGGGTACAACGAAAATACACTGCAATATAATAATCAACTTGATTTTGCAAGGCAGGATATCCCGACGTTATGGTATGGCGGAATGGGTCAAATTCCTTACACATCAGAGTTTTTTGACAACCGCCAGCGTGCTATAAGCGAATTTGCCAACGTGGCCTATACCTATGATAACAGGTATACATTGTCTGCAAGTGTACGTCGAGATGGTTCCAATGTTTTCGGCGTAGCTACCAATAACAGTTTTTCGCCCTTCTATTCGGTTGGCGGACTGTGGAATATCAACAATGAAAAATTTTATCATATTGAGTGGCTACCGGTATTGCATGCACGCGTTACGTTTGGCTATAATGGTAACGTAAATTATTCTGTAGCGCCAACTGCTGGTATATCTTATGCAACATTTCTCGGTCAAAATGGCCTGCAATATGGGTTCGTATCAGGGGCGACCAACAATTCGCTGCGGCCGGAGCGCTCCGGCATACTTAACCTTGGTTTAGACTTTGGATTTAAAAACGACAGGATATCGGGTAGTGCAGAATATTACGTCAAACATGATAATGCGCTGCTTGAAAATTCTCCGGTAGATATGTCCACAGGATTTTCCAGCGTTAATCATAATGCTGCTAACATGACCATAAGCGGTGCGGATGTAACGATCAATACGATCAATATCAAAACTGGTGCATTTAGTTGGACCAGCAACGCTTTATTCAGCTATAACCGTTCTAAAGTTACCAGCCTGTACCTTCCGCCGATAGTTCAAACCGCTCAATCTATCTTAGGAGGAGCT
>JBQCIS010000306.1:0-4862 GCA_051953515.1 Mucilaginibacter sp. | reverse complement strand
TGCTGCTTTGCAGCAGGCAGGCGCCGGTTTTAAAATTACCCTTCTCATACCGCACTCTATAACCTGCCGTTTTGAGCAGCATTTCCAGTTTTTCGAGGGTATGAGTAGTTAGCGGGAGCATTTTTCAAAAGTAAGGATTTGATTTGAACAGGGATTAATTACTTCACCCATTTTTGCGCAGGAATAAGCGCCCACACGCTATCATACAGCCTGCGCAGCCCAAATGTTCCTCTTTCGCCATAATCTGAAATTTTTTTTACCGTTCCATCATCAAATGTTATGGTTAGGTAACAGGTCGGGAAATCTGTCCAGTCTACAGCATAGTTGTCTTTTAATGCTTTTACATCCAGGTAGTTTATCAAACTGATAAGATCATTCAGTCGGGTGTTATCAATTACACTATGGAAAGTGCCTTGTTTTTTAGAATAATTGCCGCCGATGTATTTTACATAACCACTTTGGCTAATATCCAGTTCGCGTACAGGACAGGTCCCAAAGCAGGGGCTTGAACTTAATGTGATAGATTTGATATGATAATCGGCAGGGTGTTTATTTTGCTCGATAAAAGCATTAAATTGATAAACCAGGGTATCCACCCGCTCATCTTCTACAGGTGCTTTTATGTCGTACGAGAAGTTAGCCTGGTGAAATAACAGCAATTGCTGGTTGCCTTTCCTTATCGTGGTTATAAATTCGCATTGAAAGGCAATTGTATAATTTATTTCAGAAACATTAAATTCATCATTCCCTTTGTCCATCATAACCAAATTGATGATCTGTGAACCATCTACCGATGCAATAACCAGCAGGTCGGTTTTTCCATCGTTATTGAGGTCTGCTTTCGTCCATATATCAATATTTTGCCGTGGGGCAATATGGCAATGCTTGTTGATGATCTCATCAGGCGAGGCCAGCCGTAATTTCTCATTAGTGATATGCAACGAGTTGATAAACTGTATCACATCCGCGTCGGTTTTCAAATTGTCAACACGGTTGGCAAGCACATTAAGTGTACAGCTTAAAAGAATGAGCGATACAAACAGGCTTTTGGTCATAAAGTAAATCTAATCAATTATCTAATTCCTGCAATGGATTAAATAACAGGCGAATTTTCTGTTTTGTGTAGCGTTTCAAGAAATACCGGCGTAATACTGTATAAACACTACGCCATGAAAACCCTCTTTATCATCTGTGCCGTATCCATCGTGTTGATGACGGCCGCCTGCGGTAAAAGCGTCTCCCCTCCGGGCACTTCTGTAATTGGTACCTGGAATATTGTAAGCGACTCAACCTACTCGTCGGGGATAGGGCCAAACGGTACCCCTTCCAGCAATAAATATATCGGCGTGCCCGGCGACCAATATGTTTTTACCAGCAACACACTTGCCATAAGAGAGGCCGATCTTAGAAACGCACATGCTAATTATACCATATCAAAAGATACGCTAAAGCTCATCTATACTTCCCTTACCGATCATGGCGTAGCTATTACCGGCGCCAAAGGCAGCTATATGATCGCTCACTCGGGCAACAATCTTAAACTAAGTAGTTTTGTGATAACCCCGGGCGGCATATTTAGTGAGATCATTATTCTTAACCGCTGATTCTACCTCAAATCAACCACCTCTATGCCCGGATGCGCTTTGCTATCATAGGTAAAGGTGTTTTCAGTAACCGGTACATTCGGCGTAAAGGTTTTGATAGTGTAAGTAAAACGACCACCGTTTTTATCGAATATGGTAGCGCTGTATAGTTGCTTTTTTACCTTATCTATCCACAACCGTACCTTGAAGAACTCTTTGTCTGCTTCGGGCGTAAGGTCTATTACCTGGCAAAGGCGACCTTTCAGGTTTTCATCGCCGGTGTAGATGTATTTAAAGCCTTTTTCATAGATGGTGAATATCTTGGCCGGGTTAAAGGCTTCTTCACTGTTTTCGGCTTTGTTTAGTTGTACTTCCTTGTCTTTGGTAATGTAAGTCCATTGGTTTTTACCATCGCTGGTAATTTCCTCCTGTACCGTCTTTGCCCCGAGGTTGTAAAGCGTAAGTTTGTATTTATTGGTCCTGGCCTGTATCAGCAGGGTGCCATCCTGAGTTTGCTGCACGTTATTTTGCTGATCTTGCACGGTAAACGTAAAATCACTTTTGATAGACGTATAGGCATGATACTTTTTGCTCATGGCATTAAGTATGGAGCGCGCCTGCGCGTCTTTCTGGGCAAATGTCTGACTAATTGTTGCGACGAACAGCAGGGTATATATGAGGACTTTCTTCATGTTTATTAAATACAGTTTAGAGTAGGAGATGTTTGTGGGGTTTAATATGAGGTGAATTATTAATATATTAACTATGTCATTGCGAGGAGCAAGTAGGGGTAATGCGAGCGCAGCGACGTGGCAATCTCTGAGCGCCAGGTTGAACTGTTCGTAATTGTAGTTCGTTACCCATCGCTTCAACCGCTCAATTGCCGCTGTGGCTGTTCATTTTGGCTTGATCCAAAACGAACCAAAAGATCAAGCCGGAAAAACCTTCGACCCTCAAGGCCATACTCCCGGCCCGGTTTTCCGGCAGGCCTTTACGCGTTTTTTTATTTGTTGCTAAAAAGCTTGCCATGGATAGTGGATTGTTCGATAGGAATCTTATGCAAAACAACCTCGTCGGGTGATATAACGAGAGGATACTGCTTCGTCGCTCCGCGCAATTCCTCTGCTTCGCTTCTCGCAATGACATCGTTTGTTGCTTTATTCCTTCGGCTTATCCAATGTTTCTAAAAAGCGCTCCAGGCTGTATTCGTCCGGGAAGAGCACTTCGCGGGCCTTGCTGCCTTCAAACGGACCGACGATGCCTGCCGCTTCTAACTGGTCGATGATACGGCCTGCGCGGTTGTAGCCCAGCTTCATTTTACGTTGAATGAGCGACGTTGATCCCTGCTGATGCATCACAATAAGGCGCGCGGCTTCTTCAAACATCGGGTCGCGATCTTCCGGATCATATTCTTTAGTGGTGCTGGCTTCACCTTCGCCAACATATTCAGGCAGCAGCATGGCAGTAGGGTAGCCGCGCTGATTGCCGATAAAGTCGGATATCTTTTCAACTTCAGGGGTATCCACAAAGGCGCATTGCAGGCGTATCAGGTCACTGCCTGTTGATAGCAGCATATCCCCGCGACCGATCAACTGGTCGGCGCCACCTGCATCAAGGATGGTACGTGAGTCGATCTTTGACAGTACGCGGAATGCCAGTCGTGCCGGGAAGTTGGCCTTAATAGTACCGGTAATTACGTTAACCGAAGGCCTTTGCGTAGCAATAACCAGGTGGATACCCACCGCGCGGGCCAGCTGCGCCAAACGGGCTATCGGCATTTCTACTTCCTTGCCGGCGGTCATCATCAGGTCGGCAAACTCGTCAACCACCAGAACGATGAATGGCAGATAACGATGCTTTTCCGGGTTACTGATCTTACGGTTAACAAATTTGGCGTTGTATTCCTTCAGGTTACGTACCTGCGCGTCTTTCAGCAGGTCATAACGCTGGTCCATCTCAATACATAGCGAATTAAGCGTATTTACCACTTTTTTGGTATCGGTGATAATAGCATCAGCCTCATCAGGCAGTTTGGCCAGGAAATGGCGCTCTATCTTCCGAAATAGCGTTAACTCTACCTTTTTAGGGTCAACCAAAACGAATTTCAGTTCGGCGGGATGGCGTTTATACAGCAGCGAAACCAATATGGCATTGATGCCAACCGATTTACCCTGACCGGTAGCACCCGCAACCAGTAAGTGCGGCATTTTGGCAAGGTCGGCAACAAAAACTTCGTTAGAGATGGTTTTACCGAGGGCGATAGGCAGGTCCATCGACGAACCCTGGTATTTTTCTGTGGATAATACCGAGCGCATAGAAACCATTTCGGGGTTCTGATTCGGTACTTCGATACCGATAGTACCTTTGCCCGGCATCGGCGCAATGATACGGATACCTAAAGCGGCAAGGCTAAGCGCGATATCGTCCTCCAGGTTTTTAATTTTGGAGATACGCACACCCGGCGCCGGGATGATCTCGTAAAGCGTAACCGTAGGACCGATGGTTGCCTTGATCTTATCAATCTCGATATTGTAATGGTTCAGCGTTTCAACAATCTTGTTTTTGTTCGCTTCCAGTTCCTCTGTGTTTACCTGAATTTTGTTGGAACCATAGTTCTCCAACAGGTCAAGCGGCGGGAGTTTGTAGGATGCAAGGTCTAACTTCGGGTCGTAAGTGCCGAATTGCTCTACCAACTCAGCGGCTTTATCATTGTCGGTCTTTTCAATGTTGAGTACTGGGGTAGGGCGCTCTACCTCAACGGTAAGCGGTATCTCATCCTCCTCTAAAGGCTCGTGGATCAGTGTGTTGGTCACTTCCGGTTTCAGCACAACAGGCTCATGGAAAACAGACGTTTCCAGTACTGCTGCCTGTACAACCGGCGATGGTGTGGCAGCTTCCTGTTTCAGCGCGTTTGCTATTGATGAATTGCGTGGCCATTCAACCGGTAACGACGGTTCTTCTTTTATCAGGTTTACAGGCTCCGGACTAAACTCGGGTACTGTAATAGGTTCTGTTTTTTCTTTGCGGTTCGGCAGTTTAAAATCGATGTTATAGGCGATGATCAGCAAGGCCAATGCCGCGAAGATCAATACGCCTGCTGTACCCGTTTCGCCGATCTGCGCGGTTAACAGCCGGTTGGTCCAGAAACCAAATTCGCCTTCCAGAAAGTGCGGGTAATCCGAAACAAAGGCATGTATAAAGCCTAAGGACACAGAAATGAATACGAGGCCGAAGAATGAATAGGCCAGCATTTTGCCGGTATGGAACAGTCGTACTTTG
>JBQCIS010000305.1:0-5769 GCA_051953515.1 Mucilaginibacter sp. | reverse complement strand
CGGTGCGGTAACAATGAAGTCGAGCGAGGCTTTGTCTGCGGGATAATCAGCGCAGGGCAACCAGTTGTGAGCACGGTTAGGCCAGTTGTCGCCAAAAAATGTACGGTGACCAAATTTATTGGTTGATATGATTAACCCATCAGCCGGAATGCCTTCATAATTAATGGTAAAAATGTGGGTGGACTTTATTTTTTGCGGCGCAAGTATACGTACCACGTCATTATCCTGCTCAAACTGGAGCTCCTTACCGTTTTCGGTAATGCTGCTTACCAGCATGCCCTTGCCTTTTGCGTTTTTTCTTACCAGGTTCAGCTGTACTTCGGGCACATCAGCGGTGAATTTGATGGTTACCTGGGCCTTGCCTTTTATTATATCGTTCTCGTCATTTAGTTTCAGGTTGAAGGTGTAATGCTGTACATCTTCGCCGGGGAATGGTGTTTGGGCATGGGCAAAAAATGGCATCGCCATTATCGTCGGTAAAATGGTCAGAAAAATTTTACGCATAGCGATGCAAGATAGGGAAGATGCAGGTAAAAAAGAAGAGGATGGGTTTAGCTAAAAAAACAAACATGTCATTTCAAACGAGCCGGAGTGGGATGGTGTGGTGACGCGAAGAGAAATCTTATAAGCCTGCATACATGCAAGCGTGGCGCATAAGATTTCTCACCTGCTTTTAGCCGCAGTTGCCTTTGCTTTTACAGGTTCGAGATAACGTTTTTTTATTCTTAAGTGATGGTATTATTTTTGAATTGAGCTCTTTGTTTTATAGTCACTTATCTTCAACCTTTCTCTGCAAAAAGAATACTCATGTTCCTGGTTGGAGCAGATAATGGTGAGGCGGTCTTTAGCATATTGCTCAACAAGGCTTAGGTACCAATCCACGCCTTGTGTGTCGAGGTTGCTGGTGGGCTCGTCGAGCATGAGGATGGGAGTATCGCTGCAAAAGGCCAGTGCCAGCTTCAGGCGTTGTTTCATGCCGGACGAAAAGTATTTGATCAGTTTGTTCCTGTGTGCGGGCATGCCTAAAAGCTCAATAATAGCATCGGTATCCATCCCCGCTTTACAGGTTTTGAACTTAAAGTGAAAGCGGATCATTTCACTCAGCGTAAATTCCTCTATCAACTCCAGGTACGGGGTGGCAAGGCTCAATTGCTGAAATACCATTTCAACAGGCACTTCTTTTCCATTAAAAGAATAGCTGATCTTACCCTCGGATGGCGAAAGGCTGCCATTCAGCACCTGCAAAAGCGTTGATTTACCTGATCCGTTCGGCCCCAGAATGGCGTAGCTGTTACCGATAGTGAAGGTATGATCCACCCCCCGGAAAATCCAGTCGCGGTTAAAGCGGCGGCCGATGTTGGTAAGGGAGATCATGAACCTGGATTGAATTGATTTTTTTGATTAACAGGATATATGTTGCTGCTGTATAAACATCGTGAAAATCTGTTTAATCCCATAAATCTTGGTTCCTGTTAAATCCCGAACCCTTTCATGATACCTCTTTGCGAGTTGGATACGAAATCGATGATGAGATCGCGTTCAACCGTTGGCACAAATTCGGCGTCGATGATGTCGAGGGCTTTGGTGATGTTATATTTTTTGAGGAAGATAATTCGATATATTTCCTGTATCTCGGCAATACTTTCTGACGAGAAGCCCCTGCGGCGCAGCCCAACAGAGTTAATGCCCACATACGAAAGCGGCTCGCGGCCAGCCTTGGTATAGGGCGGCACATCCTTACGCACCAGCGAACCGCCGGATATCATACAATGTGCACCGATCTCAACAAACTGGTGCACCAGTGACCCGCCACCGATAAACGCGTAATCATAAACGTTGATATGGCCGGCCAGCTGAACAGCATTGGCAACGATCACGTTATCGCCGATCACACAATCATGCGCTACGTGGGTATAGGCCATCAGCAGGCAATTGTTGCCTATGGTGGTGGTGTTTTTGTCAAGCGCGGTACCACGGTTCAGGGTAACGCATTCGCGTATAACGGTGTTGTCGCCAACGGTTACGGTGCTGGGCTCGCCCTTGTATTTCAGATCCTGCGGCGGTGCCGAAACTACAGCACCCGGGAAAATACGGCAGTTTTTGCCAATACGTGCACCATCCATTATTACCGAATTGGAGCCTATCCAGGTTCCTTCGCCAACTTCTACGTCTTTGTGGATGGTCACAAACGGTTCAATCACCACGTTGTCCGCTATTTTGGCCTGCGGATGTATGTAAGCCAGGGGCTGTATCATGCTTCTGTTTCTTTCACTTTTATAATTTGTGCCATCAGTTCGGCTTCAACCACTACTTTATCGCCAACCATTCCTACGCCTTTCATCTGCGCAATACCACGGCGGATTGGCGAGATCAGGTCGCAATAGTAAACAATGGTATCGCCCGGCACCACCTTATTCTTGAATCTTGCGTTCTCTATCTTCAGGAATAAAGTAAGATAGTTTTCAGGGTCGGGTACGGTTTTCAAAACCAATATACCGCCTGTTTGTGCTAAACCTTCAATCTGCAACACACCCGGAAATATTGGCGAGCCAGGGAAATGGCCCATAAACAGGTCTTCGTTTATGGTAACATTCTTTACACCAACCACGTGGGTTTTAGAAAGTTCCATTACCTTATCAATCATCAGGAATGGCTGCCTGTGCGGCAGCAGGCTCATGATCTCGGTAGTATCATATACTGGTTTAGCGTTCGGGTCGTATGGCTTAACGCGTTTTTTGCCTTTATCTTTTTTAATGAGTGCTTTTATTTTTTTAGCGAAGGCAACGTTTGCCGCGTGGCCCGGCCTGGCCGCCATGATATGCCCCTTCAGCGGAACACCAACCAGTGCCAGGTCGCCTATCATGTCCAGCAGCTTGTGGCGTGCCGGTTCGTTCTGATGGCGCAGCTCAATGTTGTTAAGGATGCCCTGCGGTGCAACCCTTATATCCGGACGGTTGAATATTTTGGCAAGATGCTTCATTTCGGCATCATCAACCTGTTTATCCACCACCACGATGGCATTGTTCAGGTCGCCGCCTTTTATCAGGTCGTGCTTCAACAGCATTTCCAGCTCATGCAGGAAACAGAAAGTGCGCGATGAGGCGATTTCCTTTACAAACTCGGTAATGCTGGATATACTGGCATGCTGGCTGCCCAATACCTGCGAGTTGTAATCAACCATACAGGTAAAGCGGTAGTCGTCATCAAAAGGCATGGCCACCATTTCTACCTTGCGGTCGGCCTCGGTGTAGTGAATATTGTATGGAATGTGGTAGTATTCGCGTTCAGCATCCTGTTCCACAAAACCGGTTTCAGTTATAGCGTCAATAAATTTTATCGAACTGCCGTCCATTATCGGAGTTTCCTGTGCGTCCATATCTATCAGCACATTGTCAACCTCCAAACCTACCAAAGCAGCCAACACGTGCTCAATAGTGCTTACGCTTGCACCGTTTTGGGTAATGGTAGTACCGCGTGAAGTATCTGTTACATTATCGGCGTCGGCATCAATAATTGGCTGACCAGGCAAATCAACACGTCTGAATTTGTAACCATGATTTTCCGGCGCCGGGTTGAAGGTAAGGGTAACGCTTTGGCCGGTGTGCAAACCTGTGCCAGATACCGAAACAGGGGCTTTAATAGTTCTTTGTTTCACGTTCATATTTTTAGTTCATAGCTCATAGTTGATGGTTCATGGCAAAAAACTGCTCACCATTCAATCCTAACCATTTGCTATCCTTTTAAATCTTTTATAATCCTTTCTAATTCAGCTACCTTTTTTTCCAGTTCCGGCAAACGCTGCAAGGCCACTACCGAGCGCATGTGTACCTGGTAGGTTGCTGCGGGCGAGCCTGCCCATTTCTGGCCTTCTTCTTTTATAGTGCGGCTTAGGCCGGTTTGCGCCTGCAGTTGTGTTCGGTTGGGTATATGAATATGCCCTACCACGCCTGCCTGACCACCGATGATCACATTTTCGCCGATCTTGGTGCTGCCGGATATGCCCGCCTGCGCTGCGATCACGGTATTTTCGCCAATTTCTACATTGTGCGCTATTTGTATCAGGTTATCCAGCTTTACACCTTTGCGGATGATGGTTGAACCCATAGTCGCACGGTCGATCGTGGTGTTCGAGCCGATTTCCACGTTGTCTTCTATCACCACGTTGCCTATCTGGCTTATCTTTTTGTAGCTGCCATCCTCGGTTGGCGCAAAGCCAAAACCATCGCTGCCGATGATCGCTCCCGAGTGAATGATCACGTTATTACCTATTTGGCAGTCAAAATAAACCTTTACAGATGAAAATAGCGTGACATTTTCGCCAATGTTTACATTATCTGCTATCCAGGTATTGGGGTAGATCTTGCTGTTGTTGCCGATTTTTACATTCGGACCGATATAGGCAAACGCACCTATATAAACATCATCCCCGATCTGCGCTGATGGGTGGATAAAGCATGGCTGCTCGATACCGGTTTTGTTAAGCTTGATCTGATTGTACAGTTCAAGCAAAATAGAAATAGAGGTATAGGCATTTTCCACGCGTATAAGCGTAGCCTTTACCGGCTCCGCCAATTGCTGATCGTTGTTTACAATAACGATGGATGCATTGGTAGTATACAAATACTGTTCATACTTAGGGTTTGCCAAGAATGACAGCGAACCCGCTTCTGCCTCTTCAATTTTCGACAAGCGGTCAACCGCGACGGTTTCATCGCCTTCTATTGTGCCTTTGAGCAATGCTCCTATTTGTTGTGCAGTAAATTGCATCCCGCAAAGTTATGTGTTTTATTGAATTGGAGAATAGGTGAGTGGTTGATTGAGTTGATTAGGTAAGTAGTGTGTTGTTGCCTGACGGTTTTAAACCACTCGCTCAATTAACTATTCACTAAACCAACGCCTTATCATAGCAAAGAATATACTTCTTCACCGTTTTGGCCAATGCTTCGAGGTTGGAGTTATCGCTTGCCTGTGTAATATCTTTTACCGTTCGGTTCTTGGTTAATATCAGTATGCTGCCGTCGCCAGGTTTATAAGCGTTGTTGCGTACCTCGTCGTCAAAAACAAAATATGACGCACCATGAATATCCAGCCCGTATTTGCTTACGGCTTTTTCCTGTAATTCGTATATAAATTTCTCGCTGGGCACTTCGTTGGTGATATCGGTGTGATAGAGATTGCGTTGCACCAGGTCGCGGCAAAGTTTGGAGAGCACAAAATCTTTACTACCGGCCCATAATTTTACCGCTGCCATAATATCGGTATCGTCCAGGCCGGCAAATATTTCCAGGTGCTCATCACTTTGCATAAACATTTCTTTGGTAATGTCTTTCGACAGGAAATGGTTTAACGAAGGTGTACACAACAGCTCTGCACCTTGTAAGGTAAGCTCGCGGGCGCGCTGCAACAATTTACACAGCAATTGTTCGCCGGCGATAACGGTTTTATGCAGGTAAACCTGCCAGTACATTAGCCTGCGGGCGATCAGGAATTTTTCTATCGAGTAGATCCCTTTCTCTTCTACCACAATATGGTCGTCTACCACATTCAGCATTTTAATAATACGGTCGGAGCTGATTACTCCCTCGGATACGCCGGTGAAAAAACTGTCGCGGTTCAGGTAATCCATCCTGTCCATATCCAACTGGCTCGAAACCAGCTGATGCAGGAACTTTTTGGGATAGCTATTGTTAAATATTTCTATCGCCATGGTCAGCTTCCCGTCGAACTGCTTGTTGAGCTTGTTCATCAGCAGGATAGAAATATCCTCAT
>JBQCIS010000304.1:0-5049 GCA_051953515.1 Mucilaginibacter sp. | reverse complement strand
AACCAATAGCGTTGGTTGATAAGTAAAATACGTTACCGTAACCGCCTGTGCATAATAATACGGCGTGCCCGCTGTGGGTTTCAATAGCACCTGTAGTTAAGCTGCGGGTTACAATACCTTTAGCCTGCCCATCAATAGTTACCACATCCAGCATTTCGGTACGGGTGTACATTTTCACTTTACCGTGGTGGATCTGGCGGTTAAGGGCAGAGTATGCGCCTAATAACAGCTGCTGTCCGGTTTGACCGCGGGCATAGAACGTGCGCGATACCTGTGCACCACCGAAAGAACGGTTGTCAAGCAAGCCGCCGTATTCGCGGGCGAAAGGAACGCCTTGCGCAACACACTGGTCGATGATGTTTACCGATACTTCAGCCAGGCGGTAAACGTTGGCTTCGCGGGCGCGGAAGTCGCCGCCTTTTACGGTATCATAGAACAAACGGTAAACGCTGTCACCATCGTTCTGATAATTTTTTGCAGCATTTATACCACCCTGTGCCGCGATGGAGTGTGCACGGCGCGGACTGTCCTGGAAACAAAATGCCTTTACATTGTAACCAAGTTCGGCAAGTGTTGCCGCGGCTGATGCACCGGCCAAACCCGTACCTACAACAATAATGTCGTATTTACGCTTGTTGGCAGGGTTTACCAGCTTTAAATTAAATTTATGCTTGCTCCATTTTTCGGCTAAAGGGCCTTCAGGAATTTTAGCATCTAATAAACTCATGTTCTTAAATATTTACGAGTTATAATTATCTACAGAAATAATAAACTATCGGCATCAGTGCGAAACCAACCGGAATGATCACCGCGAACAGCCATGTGCCTATAAATTCAACAATAGGCGTGTACTTACGGTGTGTCCAGCCAAGTGTGCGGAATGCGCTCTGAAAGCCATGCAGCAGGTGGAACGATACCGCGCCCATTGCAATAACATAGATCAGCACATACCAGATGTTACTGAAAGTAAAGGCAACATTTTTGTGCAGGTCTTTTACACGAACAATCTCGGTGTTGTTCTCGGTTTGGATCGAGTGCTCAAAATCTGGCGAAGTTGGTGTAAAATCGCTGGAGGTGGTGATGCCTGACGACAGATCGGTACGGTACTCTTTGTAAGTTACGTAATGGGTGAACTTGTACTTGTACCAGAAGTCGCCCATGTGTATCACAATGAACAACAACAGCACCGAGCCTAAAAGTCCCATGTTTTTTGACGACCATGTTGCCGGCGATTTGTTTACCACAGCGTAGCCTACGGGCCGTGCGCGACGGTTGCTAACAGTAAGTATCAGCGCGTAAATAGCGTGCACAATAATGCACAAATAAAGGATGTACGCCACAACTTCTATCGGCGGAAAATGCGTAAGGAAGTTGGCGTAAACATTGAAGCTAAAACCATCATCATTTTTGAACAGTAACAGGTTGCCGCCCAAATGCACAATTAAGAATGTACACAGGAATAAGCCCGTTAAAGCCATGATCAGCTTTTTGCCCAGCGATGAGTTAAAGGTTTGTTTAAATTCGCTCATTACAGATCAGATTTATTGGCGCAAAAGTATTTATTAAATAATAAAAGATTATAAATAAGGCAGCCAATTAGCCAATAAATAGTTATTTAGAAACAATCTAAGCTGCAAGGATAATTTGGAGTTAATGCTGATCGCCTTATATTTAGAAAACCTAAATAACCATATACAGAATGAAATACTTATACCCTGTTTTTCTGCTGGCTGCTTTAAGCAGTTGCCATCGTAATAAATATGCCGAGATAACCGGCACCACAAAAGGATTTACAAGCGGTACCCTGGTTATTAAAGACCAGAATGGCCAAACCAAGTTTACCGGTAATATAGACGATGGTAAGTTTGATTTCCACCTTACCGTAGATACTATTGGTTACTATAATATGCGGATAGCCAATATCAGCTCTGTAGATAGCCGGCGGCCGGGGTATGATATTTACCTGGAGCCAGGTACTTACACTATCGTAGCCGATCCTGAATCTGCCCGCCAGTACCCTGAGATTACTTCATCATCTGAAATGCAAACATCGCTTTCACAATATTATGCTATAGCCAATTCGCTAAATGCAGCTAATGCAAAAGATATTGAGAAGTATACTGACGTATTGTACAACAAAAATGCAACTGAGGACGAAAAATCTGATGCGCATACCGGACGCAGCAGGTTGTTTGAAAATGAAAGTATGAATATGATTAAAGCACTGCAATTATATGTAGATAAATATCCGCAAAACAAGGTAGAGGCACATATTCTTTCGCAATTGGATTATGATAATAATCCTAACCAATGTTATCCCATCTATCAGAAATTTACAGACGAGCAGAAAAAAAGCGTGGAAGGTGTTGAAGAAGGAAATAAGCTGGGAGGCTTAATGAATCTGACGGCAGGCAAACCTGCGCCGCAAATAACAGGTAACACACCCGATGGCAAACCGTTTAATCCGCAGTCGGTACATGGTAAGATCACACTGGTGGAGTTTTGGACATCAGATAACGAACTGAGTAAAGAAAATCACAATACATTGCTTTCAAGTTCTTTCAGCCCGTTAAAAACATATAAAAATTTTACAGTAGTTAGCGTATCGCTTGATACCGATCCTAAAGCATGGAAAGATGCAGTTAAAAGCGGTAACCTTACCTGGACAAATGTTTCGGATTTGAAAGGTTTTGATTCGCCTAATGCCAAAAATTGGCTTGTTACAAAAATCCCAACCTATATGTTGGTGGATGGCGACTGGAAGATTATTAAGCGCGATGTAAATATTGCAGAACTGGCTGAAGTTATGCAGGATTACACAGACAAAAATAAATCTAAATAACGGGGCGTCAGGCTATAGCCATTATCTTATCCTTCAGCACCGCAAAAATACGGTCGGTTTTTTGGTCGCGTATAGCTACCCGGCCGGTAAACCTGCCGAATGAAGGCAGTATAGCCTGTTTTTGGCCGAATGCAAAGCAGGGCAGGGTTAAGTGCTGTCTTGCTTTGCCTGCAAGGCTTACGCCCGGGTGGATGTGCCCGCAAAATACATATTGGTCTATCATAAGCTGCTGTATACTATCCACCGGGTGGTGCAGCATCAGAAAAGGGCCTACTTGCAGCGATTTGTGCAGCTTTACATCCAGTTCGAGGTAGTGCTTATCATGGATGATGTCGTGGTTGCCTTTTATCAGGATGATCTCCAGTTTTGGGTGATGCCTGCGCCACAATACAAACCATTCCCAATCGGCATTCATATCGCTATGGAACAGGTCGCCCAGGAAGATGATCTTTTTTGGGTGGTATTCGCTGATCAGGTCTGATAGTACGGCCAGGTCGTCCTGCTCCATATCGCGCGGCACAGCAATACCTGCTTTGCGGAAATGCCCTACCTTGCCCAGGTGAACATCCGCTACAATTAATGCCTGCTTCTGCTGCCAGTAAATAGCCTTTTGAGGAAGTAAAATCAGATTCTGCTCTAACAGGTTAAATTCAAGTCCGGCACACTTATCCATGCGTACAAAGGTAGCGAAAGGAATGCCGGCAATCCAATAACTAAAATTGATTTATATAGCCGTAGGCCTCCTTACAATGCCCAGCACAATGGCAATAACCGACATAACGAGTAGTATGTGTATAATTCCGTTTACCTGGTATATAAATACGCCCAATGCCCACCCGATAAGTAAAATTGCGGCAATGATATACAATAATGAGTTCATAGTGTAAATGTTTGTAGTAAGATGTGCTAACAAAGATATAAATGTTATTATATCAAAGGTTAAAAATTAACCATCGATTACAATTTTAGCCATTTGTTTCTTACCGCCAGTTGCACAGTAGTAGGGGTTGCCACTGATTCTATTTTATATTTTACCTGCGGATTGCGTTGTAACGTTACCGGCAATTCTACAGAAATACCATCGCGCAGTACGGTAACTATAATTTTATCACCAACTTTTTTTCCGTTCAAAGCATCTGGCATATTGGTTATAGCGTTGCCGTTAATGGCGGTAACCTGGTCGTCGACATTAATTCCGTCAACCCATCCCGGGCCATTACGCAGCACCGAGGTTACAATAATCCGTCCACCAATATTTGACGTAGCTATGCCAAGGTAGGGCACATTCTCTCCCGCCAGCTGATCGGTTATCTTATAACCGGCATAGCCCAGGTATTGGTTATAGTCTATATCGTTAACGCCTGCCACATACTTCTTATAAAAATCATCCAGGTTTTTCCCGGCAAATTTTTCCAGCCCTTCCTTAAACTCAGTATCAGTATAGCCGCGCTTTTGGGATTTATAATATTCGTTGTACATGTAGCGCATCACGTCATCCAACGAGTATTTTGCATGGCTGTCGTTAATGATCTCCAGGTTAAGCAGCATGGCTAATATTGATCCTTTACTGTAATAAGAGATAGAGGTATTTACTGAATTTTCATTCGGACGGTACGCTTTTATCCATGCGTCGTAACTGGCCTGGGCTACAGACTGGTATTTACGGCCCGGTGTGTTCTCAACCAAATTAATATCGCTGCCCATAATGCTCAGATAGGCTTCGGGGGTAATTATATTGGCATGGCGCAGCGTGATATCCTCATAGTAAGCGGTAAAGCCTTCGGCTATCCAAAGATCTGTAGTGTAGTTTTCATTGTCGTAATCAAACGGTCCTAACGCTATCGGGCGCAGGCGTTTTACATTCCACAAATGAAAATGTTCATGCGAAACCAGTGTTAAAAAGCTTTGATAACCCGACGGCGTATTGTACTTTTCGCGGGCAGCACCTAACACCGACGAGCTTAGGTGCTCTAAACCACCGCCATTTGTTGTGTAATTATGCACAATAAAAACATAGTGCCTGTTTGGGTTTTCGCCATAGATGGCTGTTTCCTGCTCCACAATTTTGGCCATGTCTGCCTTTAATTTCTCACGGTCGTAATTGCCGCCGCCATACATGCACACTTCATAGTTCACCCCGGCCGCTTTAAACCCAAATACATCCTGGTCGCCAATCTCGATAGGGGAATCAAATAAAATATCATAAT
>JBQCIS010000303.1:0-40353 GCA_051953515.1 Mucilaginibacter sp. | reverse complement strand
CATGAAACCTGAGTTTCAACCTTATTCCATACAAAATAATGATAAGCTGTTTGAATCCACTGAGAAATCCGTTGAGGCACGCATTATCAAAGGCTTCTCCATACCCAAAGAATTGATAAATGCGGAGAAAACATCGGGCTTAAGCAATGGAAGTGAAAAAAAGCAAGCTATAAGCGAGTTTAATGATAATACCGCGTCAGACAGGATGGAGCTTTCTGAAACATTTGCCGAACTGTTTAGCCATTATTATAAGAACATCAATCCGCACAATAATTGGAACATTATTCCCGTACCGGCCAATGTAGCTGATGATAATGCAGGCATCACCGCAGGTAAAAGTATCAATCTGCTATTAACCGCTGCAATACCGGCCCAAAATAAGATCGCCACGCTAATGTATGCTTACGGCTTCAAACAGGCCGAGGCTGAAGCAATGGTACAATAAAGTAACCAGCGATTAGAGATCGGAGATTAGTCGGAAAGTGAGTACGGCATCTTCCGGACTTCTAAATAATCTCTAATCAACTAATCTCTCCGAAGGAGTCCTTCGGACTAATCTCTAACAATGAATCAAATCTATCTGATCGACCAGATCACATTTCAGAACTATGAGGATCTGTCAGTAAACATAAAAACCGAACGCATAAAAGTATTCGTTAAAAAAGCCCAGGAGCTTGATCTGAAGCCATTTCTCGGCCATGCCTTGTACTACGATTTCATTCAGTATTTCAATGCCGATGGTTCACAAATGGATAATACTCCGCAACCATATAAAGACCTGCTTAACGGCAGTGAATATCTCGACAAATATGGACACGTAATTCTTTATGAGGGGTTGATGCCTATGCTGGTTTATTTCACTTTTGCCCGCTACATTGAGTCGGATGCTATTCACTACACAGCAACCGGTCCCATTATCAAACATCATGATAACGGCGATTCTTTAACGCCTGAAGAGATCACAAAACTCGTTCAACAGCACCGCAGTGTGGCAAATGCACATGCCAATGAAGTAGAGAAGTTTTTATGGGACAACCGTGTGGATTTCCCTTTATGGCGATACAATGCAAAAAACAGAAGTGCCAGGCAATCAGGCCCACGTATTCGCGGAATTGATAAAACCGATTTTAATTATCCGGGCGATAGTTATAGCCAGAACAGCGGCTTCTTACCACTTAATGAATTTTTAAACTAATGGCAGACAAAAAAATAAGCGAATTACCTGTTGCGTCGAGCATTACCATCGACGACATCTCGCTGTTGGTTGGAAGCGATGCCGACTATCAATACTCCTTTACTACATTACTTGATTTTGTTGACACGAATCTGTCTGTTGGAGCAAAAGTTACCTTTGGCACTACTCTTCCGCAAAACACCGCAGGTAATAACGGAGACGTATTCCTTAAAACGGACACTGCCACATTTTATCAGAAAATAAATGGCATATGGACATACACATACACCATTTCAACCGGTAATGAGGTGGATGGCAAGCTGTTGTATGGTATGGGTGTCCCCGGCAGCACAACCGGTGCAGATAATGACAGCTACATTGATACTACAACAGGCATTTTCTATCTACGGACCTCTAACGTTTGGAACCAGGTATTTTCAATGGCTACAGGTCCTCAAGGCCCACCAGGCACTTCCGGCACAAATGGCACGAACGGCACCAATGGTAATACCATTCTAAGTGGCACGATAGACCCCTCCAACTTAACAGACGGCGTTAATTGCGATTACTACATTAATCTGTCAACATATTATTTTTTTGGTCCTAAGGCTAATGGTATTTGGGCGGCAGGTTTTAGTCTTGTCGGAGATACTCCTCCGCCATTGATATTGGACTTTCCAAAAGGAGCCGCCAATCCAATCTTTATAGACTGGACAGCATGCGTTAACACTTTGGGACCAAAACCGACAGTGATTATTGAAGTTCGCCAAACAACCGCTATCAGTTCGTTCGGTACAATCACAGGTGGCAGTGGCTATACCAATAACGTTTATAAAAACATGCCACTTACTGGTGGATCTGGTAAGGGTGCTGTTGCCAATATTAGTGTGGTCGGCGGTGCTGTTTCCTCCATCGAAATCATAAAGGGCGGTATAGGATATTCAGTATCAGATATACTTAGCGCGTCCATTCCTGGTGGTTCAGGTTTTTCCGTGCAAGTTCAAACGATTGGAAACAGCTATATCAAATCTTCATTTTCAGAACAATGCAACATGGACGCAACGAATAACACGGTGCTTTCAATTTGCATCGATGCACCGGATATAAATAATAATGCCATAACAAGCGATGAGATAAGAGTAACCTTAAAACAATAACACATGAAAAAATTACTTTTTTTACTATACTTTATACCGATCATATCTTTCGGGCAAACCACGCAAAATATTACGCCTTTTTTTGGCGCTGATTTCCCCTACCATAATCCTACAGATAGCATTTATATCAGTTGGGCATATAAACTGGATGGAATGAGTAGCCTTTATACCGGATGGTATTTACGCAATCATTTTTTGCAGAAAGCAGATAGCTCTCACTACATAACTCCTTTCGGCCTCTCACATGACAATATTCAATTTTATGGAACGCCAACATTTACTAACGGATTAGCAGGCGATCTTGTTACTCTTTCCAATGGCTCAGGGACGATGAGTATAGCAGGCAATCAAATTAATTCTTCGACTTCACTTAATCTTGATGCAGAGGAAGGTGTCCTCCGTCTATGGAGTACCACTGCATATGGGGGTACTATTTTTAATTGGGACGATGCACCTGGTAGCATTTCCATATTGCCTTATAAAATTAGTACTGGCGGTTTAGCAGGCAGCGGCAGCAATCAGCAGTTTTTAGTATTTCCGCAACGAACGTTAACACAAAACACCTATTGGTATCTCCCTGCAGATAATGGGGGTACACTTGCTGAGGTGGGTAATCCATTGAATGTAAATAGTACCACAAATACCACCGCTTTCGTTCAAAAAAACTCCTCCCCTTTCATGTATACCTATTCTGATGGAGTAAGACAAGGTGAAGATTTATATATAGGTAATGGTTCGGGTAATACCACGCATACTGGACATACGACAACGCCATTTGAACAAGATAACATTGCCATTGGAGATAGCACACTAACTAACCTGATAAATGGTTATGCCATAACAGCGGTAGGCTGGAACGCCGGGCATTCCTATAAAACAACCTATAGTAACACATTATTGGGATACCGGGCCGATGAATTGGATACCGCTGGATATGGCAACTCTGCTATGGGCACCTATGTCCTTGGGCATAATATCAATTCGGCTCAAATGTCAATGGTCGGATGGCACGCAGGCTTATGGCATACTACAGGTAATTATTGGGCATCTGTTGGCGATAGCTTTATGGTAAATAATATCGATGGTGTAGGTAATACAGGAATGGGTTCCAATGGCGTTGGCGCGAATAATATACATGGCTCCTACAATGTTTTTTTAGGTTACCGCGCTGCACCAAACGAAACCGGGAGTTATAAGCTATACATCGAAAGCAATACAGCCTATCCTAACAATCCTCTCATCGGCGGCGATTTTTCCGCAAGAACTTTACAATTTAACGGCACTGTCAGTAGCGTGTTGAATGTTTCCGGTGTCGCAACTTTTAATAATTTACTACAAAATACCGGGAATTTCGTATCAAATGGCGGACTTGGACGGGCTATTTATAACGGGCCTGTAATAACTCCGACTGCTAACGGAGATGTTTTGGTCGGTGCAGATTTCGGAGCGGGAATGGGCATTGGTACAGGTTTTTTAACAGCAACACTTACCACTCCTGGCACAGGCTACAATAATGGCACTTACACTAATGTGCCTTTGGTAAATATCACAGGGACGGGCACAGGTGCGGTTGCTACAGTAACAGTTTCAGGAGGCGCAATTACATCTGTTACTCAAACTACGGGCGGTGTTGGTTATGCTGTAAATAACACTTTCACGTTTGCGGCTGGATTTGACGGCGGCACAACAACCGGGTTCGTAGGAACGGTTGCCACATTAGGCTATAATAATGTAGCTAAATATTCCGCGAGATTTAATAGCAATCCAATACAAATACCAGCCATGTCAGCCGACCCAACTTACACAGGCAATGCTTCCATGTGGTACAATTACACTACCGGAAACTTTAATATTAAAGCCAATAGTACGATTTATGCCTTAAATGCTTTGCCCGCAAATGTAATTGCATCAGGTACATTAGGTGTAGCGAGGGGTGGTACAGGGTTAGGTAGTTATTCCGCTGTTGGATCCCTCCTGTATTCGGCAAGTACTTCCAGCACAGGGCAATTGGCAGATGTAGCTACCGGAAGTATCTTAACCAGCGGTGGTGTGGGCACAGCTCCTGCTTATTCAAGTGCGTTGCCAAACGGCATTACTGCGACTACACAAACCGCAGGAGATAATTCTACCAAAGTAGCAACGACCGCGTACGTGGTAACCGCAGTTGCCCCTGCAGCATCCAATGACCTTACTGGACAAACGACCGCAGGCACCATCATGAGCACAACCAGCGCAGCTACTACAGGCACATACGTAGTAGATGGGTATTTAAACGTTTCTGCAATAAGCGCCGATACCATCCAGGTACAATGCACTTACACCGATGAAAATAATATGGCCCAAACTGTAAGTTTCAGCAATGTTAGTTCTGTAGGTAATACTGACTTTCACACAACTATAAGAGTAAAAGCAAGCACCACTATAACACTTAAAACCAATTTGTCAACAGGCGGTGGTACGATAACGTTTGATGCTGGTGGATATATCAAAAAAGCATATTAAATAACCTTGTAAACGATTAAAAACAAAACAATATGAAAACCTCATCATTATTCAAGCTTGATTTTTACGATATAGCGAAAGGCACCGCAGTTGCTGTAGGCGGAGCTGTTATTGCTGGTATTGAAAATACAGTTCAGGCAGGTTCATTAACCATTAACTGGAAGCAAATAGGATTGACCGCTTTGGCTGCCGGCTTAGCTTATCTCACCAAAAACTTCTTTACCCCCGCCCAAACTATAACAAAAGCACAATAAACCATGACAAAGGGGTTCGACATCAGCCATACCAATAGTATTCAATGGGATAAAGTATCCTCTGATATGCAATTTGTGTATTGCAAGGCTACACAAGGGGTTACCTTTAAAGACCCCTTGTTTAACCAATATTGGCAATACTTAAAAAGCACATCGCTTTTTCGGGGTGCTTATCATTTTTTGAGTATTGAAGGTACAGCACAGCAGCAGGCGGATAACTTTTTAAGCTGCGGAATAGATTTTTCCAAGCCAAACGTATTACCGCCGATGCTTGATGTGGAAGACCAAATACCTGCGTCACTCAACCAACTCATACTGGCTAACCGGAATAAATTTATTCAGCTGATTACCGATTGGATCAGTATAGTAGAGAATGCTACAGGCCGGAAGGTAGTACTATATTCTTACAAAAGCTTCTTCGCCGAATACATGGATAACCACGCATGGCCTGATTGTTACCTGTGGCTGGCAGCATATCAAAAGTCAGTTCCGGGCCTACCTAAAGGGTATAACAATTGGGATTTCTGGCAATATTCCGAATACGGAACAGTATCGGGCGAGGCTACCGGTGGCGAGATTGACCTCGACTATTTCAATGGTACTATTGAGCAACTCGCAAAACTTTAACTTAAACCAAAATGACAGCCATTGAACATAAAGAATTAAAAGGTATTACCATCAGAAATATGGTAGTAACTATCATTAGTACGGCCAGTGTTGTTGCTTCTGTAATGACCACCTATTTCAATCTACAGGAAAACATAAGTGATATTAAAAATCACCAGGAAACTACAAACAGGGTAAATGAAATTCGCTTAAAGTTACTCGAAGGCCAAGTGGCTGTACTTCAACAGGAAGTACAGCAAATAAAATACAAATCCAATAAATAAAAATTATATGAGTCTTAAATCATTTATAACAAAATTATGGGCCGAGATCAAAAGCCTTTTCGATGGCATCCCGGCAGAACTGAAAACTGCAATACATGTAGGTGTTGTTGTTACCGAAGGACTTAAAGCATTTGTTGATAGTCCGGCAGCAGATGTTTTAACTGCAATTATACCTGGCGATATTGACGATGATCTAAAAAATCTACTTCGGGCCAAATTACCTCAGATACTTACGGAACTTAAACTTGCCGATAGTTGCGCCGGATTAACCGATCCGTCACAAATTACAAAATGTGCCATAACTGTTTTGCAGAGTTTAGATAGCGATATCAGCAGCGCCTTTCTTCATAGCCTGTCAATACTCATTGCTCAGGTAGCAAGTGACAGTAAATTAACATGGAGCGACGGTGTGTATATTCTGGAATGGTACTATCAGAATGAGTACAAGGCGGTTGCCTGATATTTTTAGTGCCCAGGACGAGATTCGAACTCGTACAACCTTACGGATGCCACCCCCTCAAGATGGTGCGTCTACCAATTTCGCCACCTGGGCTTAAGAAAAATTAAAGTCCTTAGTTTGAGTTCTGATCTGAACTTTATACTAAAGACTTTTCTTTTGTGGATGTGCCCGAAGAGAGACTCGAACTCTCAAGAGACAATTCTCAACGGCTTCTGAGACCGCAACGTTTACCAATTTCGCCATCCGGGCTTTTACGATAGAAAGTTGATATATCATTAAAATTCTATCGGGCTGCAAATATAAGGTTTTCCGCCTTAATAGGTCAAATAAAATTCAAAAGAATATTTATTTGTAACACTTAGAAAAAGCTATCTTGGGTTTTTTAAATCATAGATGGCAAAGAGATATTTTCTATTACTGCTATTTGCTTGTGTTACTTGTATTTTAAAAGCACAAAAAATCATATTACTCCAACAGGGTAAACCAACCAGCATCAGGGGGGTATCAATTGTAAATAATAACATTGCGTGGATAAGCGGCAGTAATGGTTATATAGCCATTACCCACAATGGTGGCAAGACTTGGATTTGGACGCAGATTAAAGGCTTTGAAAAAGCCGATTTCAGAGACATTGAAGCCTTTTCAGATAAAGAAGCAATCATAATGGCTTCGGGTACGCCCGCGTTGATTTTGAAAACTACCGACGCTGGCAAAAACTGGCATGTAAAATATCGGAATGCTGATACAACTTGTTTTTTAGACGCCATGGATTTTGCAGGCAGAAAGCATGGTGTCATTCTTGGCGATCCTGGTAATGCCAAATTCTTGTTGCTGGAGACTAATGATTGTGGCGAAACCTGGCATCCTATTAATGCCCCCGAAGCCATATCTGGTGAAGCCGCATTTGCAGCAAGCGGTACTTGCCTACGAATAACTGCAAATACGATAGACATTGCCACAGGTGGAAAGGTAGCTCGACATCTGTACAGCAGGTCGCCGTATGAAAACTGGCAACCTGATAACCTGCCAATAAATCAGGGTAAACAAAGCGAGGGTGCTTTTTCAATGTCGGGTGATAGACTTGTTTTTGTAGGCGGAGATTACACAAATGATAAAGACACCCTTAATACTGTTTGTTGGCGCGATGCAAAAAATAAAAAAAGTTGGCAGATCAGTAGAGGTATATCAGGTTACCAGTCCTGCGTCGAGTTAATTCAAGGGCACACGTATTTATCTACAGGTACGTCAGGCAGTAATATTAGCATTACCGGCGGCAAAACGTGGGTTAAAATTAATGATGGTAGTTTTAACGTTTGCCGTAAAGCTAAGCAGGGAAATCTTGTTTTGTTGGCTGGCAATAATGGAAGGATAGCAATATTAAAACCATAACCAACTGTATAATAACCGCTTAATTTTAATTTAAAAATAAAATAAAATAAGGCTTGCACGCAAAACTCAATAGTCGTATATTTGCACCACTTTAATCGAAAGGGTTAAACGATTCCGTAGCTCAGCCGGTAGAGCATAACACTTTTAATGTTGGGGTCCTGGGTTCGAGTCCCAGCGGGATCACTTAAGGAAATACTCAAGCAAGAGTATTTCCTTTTTTTATGCAACTAACAATGAGACGATAAACAGATAAACAACGTCTCTAATCGGCGAAATTCGAGATAATTGCCAAAAAATAGCTTTCACATCCATTAACCATTGGCGTAATTCTTCGATTCTCTCCAGCGCCTTTGATTTCAATATAAGTTTCTTCTTGAATTAATTTCTGGCTGTTTTAGAATAGTACTCAGCCTTCCGCAAGATTTGCAAAGCAGTTCGCAATTTTTGGCAATCCGATTAAACGAAATCGCGCAAACTTTGCAGAAAAACATGACGCCGAAAATAACTAAGACAGTTCTAATCCTTCACATTATTGCCTCCGTGGGGTGGTTGGGTTCCGTTGCTGTCTTTGTCGCATTGGTACTAACCAGTGTGAATACCAGTAATCCAGTTGTGGCCGACGGGATGCTAATAGCTATGCAAATAAGCGCCCGTTATGTAATCGTTCCATTTTCCTTTTTAGCACTCGTTACCGGGGTCATACAGGCTATTGGTACCAAATGGGGGCTATTTAAGTATTATTGGATTATTGTAAAACTTTCGCTAACCGCTTTCTCAACTATACTCCTGATAATTCATTTAAATTCTATCAATATGCTGGCAAAAATGACCATGCAAAAATTGGCCGGCACATACATGAACAAGGTTCAGCTTCAGGTTCTTTTTGATGCTGCAGCGGGCCTTACTGTCTTAATATTTATAACCGCAATTTCAATATATAAACCATGGGGCCGTGTATCATACAGCCTTGCCACTATGGGTGTCGATTGTAAAGACGATAGCCCGGTCAGAAAGCTGCGTCGAAAATATATGATTCCAATTACAATTGCTGTCGCGATCATTGCATTTCTGTTAATCCATTTATTTACAGGAGGGCTGCATGTGCATTGATAAATTAAATAAAGTATGGGAGACATCGTACCGGATCCGGTTTTCAGATTGTGATCCTTTTAACCACCTCAACAACTCAAGATATATCGATTATTTTATTAATGCCAGAGAAGATCACCTGCTACGATTCCATCATTTCGATATTTATGAAATAATAAACAAACAGGGATTGGGATGGGTGATCGGCAAAAACGAAATCGTTTATCTTCGGCCGGCCATACTGATGGAAACAGTAGTGATTAAATCTACTATACTTAAATTAGATACAAATGCCATTCTGGTAGAAATGAGTATGTGGGATGAGCAAAAAACGCGTTTAAAGGCACTGCTTTGGACCACATTTGTTTATTACAACTTAACATCGCAGCGGCCAGAAAAGCATGATACGGAATTTATGAATATGTTCCGGCCGTATGAAAACCCACTGAAAAATAACGAATCGATCGATGAACGCGCAAGGCATTTGCGAAAATCCAATAACCTGATTATACCATGATTGGTCAAATTGGCTCAATCGGAACCCGTACCTCCCGCCCTATCTGGTCATAAGGTTTGTGTATAGGATTATCCGCAAGTAGCTCGATAACAAAAATATCCGCTATTCTATAGCCGCTGCCGGGCAACCAGTTATTATAAAAATTATTGATTGCCTTAAATGTTTCTTCAATTGGCCCTTTTACTCCAAAAGCTGCATATCGGCCAGATCTGAGTTCCATATAATGTTCCTGGTTTTTAGAATTGCAGGGAGACTCAATCATAATGAAAGACCGGTAAAGGTCATGATGCGGATAAATAATACCTGCATAGTGAAATTTAGACAAACCTGGCTGACTGGTTTCAGCAACCTGGAGAGATTTTCGGAAACCGCTTATAAGTTGTCGCTTTTGTAACGATGTATTTGTAAAGAAACCCCGTAATGGTTTTTCATTTTTCACTGTTACATCAGTCGGAATCATGCTGAACGATGTTGCGTCTGTATGAATTGGATGATGCATGAGTTCTTTAACAAAGGTTTGACAAGTAATAAACTTGAGCCGTTCCTGTTCGGGCATCGTTTTTAAACGTTCAGCTGATACACCAAAATGGTTCCTGAATGTTCTTGAAAAAACAGAGGGAGATGAAAAGCCACAGTCATAGGCAATTGCTGAAATAGGTTTTGGCTTATCAGCCATCATCATGCCGGTAGCAGATTTAAGTCGCGCCAGGATCACAAACTGTTTTGGCGAGACACCCATCACTTCTTTGAACAATCTTTGAAAATGAAACGGTGAATAGTTCGCAACGGAAGCTAATCTATCAAGCGACAAATCCTCTTTTAAATTGGCATAGATAAAATTGACTACCCTATCTACGGGCTTGCCATAATGATCATGAGGGTGGTATTCGTGCATTTCCAAAACTATAAAGTTGCCAACAAAATTTGGGCTCAGTCAAAAATAGGAATATTGGCAAGCTTGTCCCGGGCTAAAAAAAAGGAATTTCCGTAATCCCGACCTAAGGCCTTGTAATTTGCAGCTCAATGAATTTCTACCCTCGCCAGCTTACGGGGCCTAAAAAAGTGGTTCAATGGGCCACTTCCATTTCCTGTAATAACATTACGCCCTTCTTTAATCGCGATATTTACAAAATCACCCGCATTTGCAATTGCATCCCGGAGGGATTCGCCGCGAGCCATATATGCGGCTATTGCCGATGCAAGTGTACACCCTGTACCATGTGTATTGGGTGATAAAATGCAGGGGTATGAGAAAATTCCTTTTCCGCCCATCTGATCAGCATAAGCGTTATATAACACCTCACCTTTTAAATGTCCGCCTTTTACCAGTACCGCTTTACTACCAAGCTTTAATAATATTTGTGCTGCGGTTTGCATGCCATCAATATTAACAATATCATTTCCCGTAAATAAGGCTGCTTCGTTCAGGTTGGGTGTAATTAAAGTTGCTATTGGAAAAAGTTGCAATTTCATGGCTTCTATCGATTCTGTATTAGCCAACTCTATTCCTGCTGTAGCTTTAATTACCGGGTCGAGTATAATCGGTACATCTTTATACTTATGCAAGGTTTCAGCAAGGGCGTACACCGTTTCGGCATCAGGCAACATTCCTATTTTGATTGCTGCAGGCCTTATATCATCCATTACCGCGGTTACCTGGCTTTGTATTATAGCCGGAGGTATAGGATGGATAGCCGTAATGCCCAAAGTGTTTTGTGCAGTAACAGCGGTAATAGCCGAAGTGCCAAAGCAACCAAGTGCCGCGAATGTTTTTAAATCGGCCTGGATACCGGCTCCGCCACCGCTATCAGATCCGGCAATGGTAAGCACTGAACAATATCTATAATATTGCATACTCATAAACTAATGAGAAAGGGTATTAATGCCATCTTTTAAACTGTATGTTTCTGCTGTTAAAAATGATCGGCTTAAATGAACCGCCTGTTTACTGCGCTGACCCGTCAGGCAGTAGAAAACTACTTTTTTCTTATCTTTTGGTATCTCTTCCGTACGTTGCAGCAGTTCAAAAAGCGGTATGTTAATGCCGCCGATATTAAAATCCTCAAATTCGTAAGCTTCCCGTACATCCACCAGGCATATTTCATCCGGATTGTCATCAACCCAGCTATTGAGCGTCAGAATATCAATTTCTTTGATTACAGAAGTATTTTCCTGCGGGGCCTTGCTTTGCTTTACATGCAGGGATGTGCCCTCGGCTCCACAAAACCCAAAAACGTTTATTGAATTATTGAGCGCGTTTATACATAATAAGCTGCCCGATAAAGTGTCACCAATGCCAGAAATAACCTTGATAGCCTCGTTGGCCATAAGAGTGCCTACCATGCCAGGCAAAACGCCGATTACGCCAATTTCCGAACAATTAGGTACTTCATCAGATGCAGGCGCTTCTGGAAATAAATCTCTGTAATTGGGGCCATTTAAATAATTGAATACCGAAACCTGCCCTTCGAATTTAAAGATTGACCCGAAGATCAAAGGCTTATTTAACCGCACACAAGCGTCATTAACCAAATAACGTGTAGGAAAATTATCCGAACCATCTATAATAATGTCATATAATTCAAAAATGTCATGAATGTTATCTTCCGTCAGACGTACCGGATATGCTTCGACAGATACGAGGGGATTAAGTAGTTCTAACTTTTGTTTAGCTACAATAGCCTTGTTTAAGCCTATATCATTTACCGTGTATAATATCTGCCGGTGCAAATTACTAAGGTCAACAATATCATTATCAATAATACCAATTGTTCCTACTCCGCCTGCAACCAGGTATTGAAGAACAGGGCAGCCCAAACCGCCTGCACCAACCATTAAAACTTTAGCCTGCTTTAATTTTTGCTGGCCTTCCATTCCTAACTCCGGCAAGATGATCTGCCGTTGATAGCGTTTTATTTCGTCCTTTTCCAACATTGGTTTTATAACTAAGAGGCTAAACAGCTGTCCCAATTTTTCCAAACCGGCTCGTAACCCTGTTCCCGAATGATCCGGGCGATTTCGGCCGGGCTTCTTTCATCTGAAATCTCAAACTGCTCCAATGATTCCGGCTCGACGGCATAACCACCGGGATTCGTTTTCGAGCCTGCACTTATAGCCGTTATACCAAGTTTAATGATGTTGTTACGGAAATGCGGCGATTCACGTGTTGAAATGGAAAGCTCTACATCTTCATTAAACAAGCGATAAGCACAAATAAGCTGCACCAGCTCACGATCGTTCATTTCAACCTTAGGCTCCATTCCACCGCTAAATGGACGGAGGCGCGGGAATGACAGGCTGTATTTACTTTGCCAGTATTTCTTTTCGAGATAGTTAAGGTGCAGCGCGGTAAAAAAGCAATCGGTACGCCAGTCTTCCAATCCAATTAAAACACCCAGGCCCATTTTATGAATAGCCGCCTTACCGAGTCTGTCCGGTGTTTCCAACCTGTATTGAAAGTTGGATTTTTTGCCTTTGGGATGATGCTTTTTATAATCATCCTCATGATAGGTTTCCTGGTAAACAAGTACGGTGTCTAAACCATAAGGAGTCAATTCCAGATAGTCTTCCAGGTCAAGTGGCTGTACCTCCATTGAGATATGCGCAAAATGCGGGCGGATAAGCGCCAGTACCTGCTTGAAATAATCGACATTGACCGTTTGAATGGCTTCGCCAGTAACCAGCAGCACATGGTCATACCCCATATTTTTAATAACAGCTACTTCCTGCATAATTTCAATGGGCGAAAGCGTTTTGCGCCGCATCTTGTTATCATAGCTAAAGCCGCAATAAGTACAGATATTGTTACACTCATTCGACAGATATAGCGGGACGTATAACTGTATCACCTTGCCAAAGCGCTTCAACGTTAACTGTTGACTGATCTGCGCCATTTGTTCTAAATAAGGCGCCGCCGCTGGCGATACCAGCGCCTTGAAATCCTCCAATGTGCGTTTTTGGGTTGATAATGCTTTTAAAACATCATCGCTGGTTTTAGCGGAGATGCTTTGCTTGGTTTCTTCCCAATTATAAGACCGGAAAACATCGGTAAAGTTATTCATCCAAAAAAGAAGTTAAGGGGCTGCTGGCAACCGCATGTGAAACCGTAACTGCTAATTTGGCCTCGAATGCCATCCGTCCGGCTTCGACAGCCATTTTGAAAGCGAAGGCCATTTGCACGGGATTGTTTGATACTGCTATAGCTGTATTTACCAGCACGGCATCCGCACCAATTTCCATCGCCCTGGCGGCATCTGATGGTGAACCGATGCCCGCATCCACAATTACCGGAACGGTGCTTTGGTCGATAATAATTTCTAAAAAATCAATAGTTTTTAACCCCTTATTACTCCCAATGGGCGAGCCTAAAGGCATCACTGCCGAAGTGCCCACATCTTCCAAACGCTTACAAAGCACCGGGTCTGCGTGGATATAGGGTAATACCACAAAACCCAGTTTTGCCAGCTCTTCGGTGGCTTTTAAGGTCTCTACCGGGTCAGGCATCAGGTATTTAGGATCGGGGTGTATCTCTAATTTAATCCAGTTTGTTTCCAATGCTTCACGGGCCAGTTGGGCCGCGAAAACCGCCTCCCGGGCATTACGCACACCGGAAGTATTGGGCAGCAAATGGATATGAGAATGCTGCAGATGATTTAAAATATCATCCGTATCATTATTTTTTACGTTAATGCGCTTTAAAGCCACCGTAACCAGTTCAGAGCCTGAAGCCAGCAGGGCTTCTTCCATCAATGCTGATGAACTAAACTTGCCGGTACCTGTAAACAGGCGCGAGTTGAAAATGGTATCTGCTATTTGTAACATCATTTTAAAGATTTAAAGGACTGATAACCAGAAGCGGCAGCGCCTGTGTTCAACATTTCGTATACATTGCTTACAGCAGCAAGACGATCTTCTGCGTGAGTAACAGCTCCGGACATAGCGACGCCGTAAATACCCGCTTTCAGTATCAGCGGAACATCGCACTCGCCAATACCGCCGATAGCAATAATGGGCACACATACCTGCATGACTTTGCACTGATGCATAATGGTTTCATAGCCGCTTAAGCCTAAAACAGGGCTGAGTTTCTTTTTGGTGGTAGTGAAGCGATAAGGCCCCAAACCAATATAATTTACGCCTTCGGCAACCCGCTGTTTTATATGATCAATGGTATTGGCGGTACCACCGATAATGAGGTTATCACCTACTATGGCACGGGCTTCGCTAACCCTCATATCATCCAAACCCAAATGCACACCATCTGCACCTGCTTTAAGTGCAATTTCGGGATGGTCATTAACGATCAGCCGGGCGTTATAGATCTTACATAGCTCTACGGCTTCTATTGCCGCGGCCAATATGGCTGTATGGGATTCATCTTTTATCCTTAATTGTATCCATTTACAACCAGCAGATAGCGCATTTTTTATGGCTGTAAGATGTGAGCCATCCGCTGCCGGTTGGGATATATAATGAAGTTTATCAATCATACGGTGGTTATTATTTCCTGTAATTTTTCAAAAGTGCCGATCGCTTTTTCAGGCCGGCTCCAGATAGCTCCCAATACGGCAGCACCATTAAAACCCATCGCTTTTGCTGGTAGAATGGTTGATGATTCTATGCCGCCTATAGCTATTACCTTTGGTTTTATATTCTCCTTATTCAACTTAAATCCCAGTGGCGGGGTACTGTTATAGCCGGGCTTTGACAGGCTATTAAATACCGGCCCGAAAAACACGTAATCAAAGGCCAACGATTGATGAATGGCCGCAACATCATGTATAGATGTGCTTAATGTGCAGCCTTTCGCCTGATGATCTTTCCACTCGTCCACTGCTATCCGTCTTCGCATTTGTTCGGTGTAATGCAGCCGGGTAATGCCATAGGCCTGTGCCAATTCATGATATTGATGTAGTGCAATACGATTGTAAAATGCTGAATCAATATTGTCAAGCAGCGCACAAAGTTGCTGTACAGTGCTTCCCGGTTTACGCAAATGAAACAATGACATTCCTGCCTGAAACAGGTTATTAATAATGGCTGCTTCGCCGGCAAGTTCTTCTGCGTTGGAGATAACGATCAACTGCATGGCTATAAGTAAAGCTCACTTCCTTTCTCTGCAAATTCTATCGATTTGGCCTCCATACCTTTTTGCAAAGCCTCGCTGTTATCTAAGCCATTATCTTTCGCATAATCGCGAACATCCTGTGTAATTTTCATGGAACAGAAATTTGGGCCGCACATTGAGCAGAAATGCGCCACTTTTGCGCCATCCGCAGGCAGCGTTTCGTCATGAAACTCACGCGCGGTATCCGGATCGAGCGCCAGGTTAAACTGATCTTCCCAGCGGAATTCAAAACGGGCCTTACTTAACGCATTATCGCGGTATTGCGCTCCGGGATGACCTTTTGCCAGATCGGCTGCGTGCGCCGCAATTTTGTAGGTAATCACCCCATCCTTAACATCCTTTTTATTTGGCAGACCCAGGTGTTCTTTCGGCGTAACATAACAGAGCATGGCCGTGCCAAACCAACCTATCATAGCTGCGCCTATGGCAGAGGTGATATGATCATAACCCGGCGCGATGTCTGTAGTAAGCGGGCCTAAAGTGTAAAACGGAGCCTCGGCACAGTGCTTTAACTGTTTATCCATATTTTCTTTTATCATGTGCATGGGTATGTGGCCAGGGCCTTCAATAATGGTTTGCACATCGTGCTTCCATGCAATTTTTGTTAACTCACCCAAAGTTTCCAGTTCGGCAAATTGCGCTGCATCATTGGCGTCAACAATACTGCCCGGGCGCAGGCCATCGCCCAGCGAAAAAGCAACATCATACGCTTTCATAATCTCGCAGATCTCCTCGAAATGTGTATACAGGAAGTTTTCTTTGTGATGAGCCAAACACCATTTTGCCATAATAGAGCCGCCGCGTGATACGATACCTGTAACCCTTTTGGCAGTTAAAGGAATATAACGTAACAACACACCAGCGTGAATAGTAAAATAATCAACCCCCTGTTCAGCCTGTTCAATCAGCGTATCGCGAAACAATTCCCAGGTCAGGTCTTCGGCTTTACCATTCACTTTCTCTAAAGCCTGATAGATAGGCACGGTACCAACCGGCACCGGGGTATTGCGGATGATCCATTCGCGGGTTTCGTGAATGTTTTTGCCGGTGGAAAGGTCCATGATGGTATCTGCACCCCAGCGGCACGCCCAAACAGCTTTTTCAACTTCTTCTTCAATACTTGACGTAACTGCAGAGTTACCAATGTTGGCATTGATCTTTACCAGGAAATTGCGACCAATGATCATTGGCTCGCTCTCGGGATGATTGATGTTGGATGGGATTACGGCACGGCCTGCGGCTACTTCCTCCCTTACAAATTCGGGGGTAATATAATTCTTAGGTGTATTGGCACCAAAGCTATTGCCGGGATGCTGTTGCCGGAGTGCATTATTTTCGCTATTCAACTGATCAATACGTTGGTTTTCACGAATGGCTATATATTCCATCTCCGGCGTAATGATGCCTTTCTTTGCATAGTGCAATTGCGAAACATTACGACCTGGTTTGGCTCGGTATGGAGTTGTTTGGTGTGCAAAGCGCAAATGATCTAACCTTTCATCGTTAAGGCGCTGACGGCCGTATTCGGATGAAATGACAGGCAGTTGGTCTACATCGCCACGTTCAACTATCCAACTTTCACGCAGGCGCGAGAGCCCTTTTCTTACGTCAATGGTTATGGCAGAATCCGTGTACGGCCCGCTTGTATCATAAACGGTTACGGGCGCATTGGGTTCTGTTTCGCCAAAGCGGCCATACAATTTGGTATCGCAAAGCGATATTTCGCGCATAGCTACCTTTATGGGGTGCAGTTGCCCATCCACATAGATCTTTCGCGATGCGGGAAACGGAGTTTTGGTAATAACTTGTTCAGTTGGTGTTTTTTCTGTTTTCATAAAAAGCTGTTTGTGATTTATCCTCCCTGTGTGGCTTTGATGATAATGATATTGTCGCCGGAATTGAGCTTACGGGTATCCCACTGGGTCCTGGGAACAATGTTTTCGTTGATGGCAATTGCCAAACCGCGGTCAGGCCGTTGCAAAACAGTAGTAATCAACGCCAGCACGTTGCAATCTTCCGGAACGATATAATTTTGTCGATTGACGGTTACTTCCATTACGTTGCGTTTAAGAATATCAACTGTAGGAATGTCCCCGTATAAGGAAAGAAAAAACAACACAAATAGCGTTGCTGTCACTTTTCCCTTCGCCGGCATTACCCGGATCAGGTTCAAAGGGTATTATCTCAGTCCGTCAGGACACCCCTAAAGTCGGCGTAAACCTAAAACAAAAGAATTGAATATGGAAATTTAAATGAGAAATTGGGTTAACGGCAGAAAATGCAACAACGTATTTTGACTTCAGCAATTGTCTTCAGTTAAGCCAAAAATCGGTTCGGGTTTGTACTATAGCGTTAAAAAAATCAACTAAAGTATAAAGGCGCTTTTTCAAGCGCCTTTATACAACTTAAAATGCATTTCCGCCATTTTAAGCAGAATGGCAATTCATATTCTATTCAGGAAAAGTAAGCAATGAATGCTGACTGGCAGTATGCAAATCTCGCCAAACACGATTGAGTTCCGTATCGGGAGCGGCAGCTATTAATCCGCAATAGGGATATAGTTGATCAACTATTGCGCGGGCATGAGCCGCCAGCGTACGGCTGGTTTCGCTTACATGCTGAAGGTCACCTCTACCCTCCTGAGATTTGAATGTATTAAAGGATTTATCCACTGCCTTATAGAATTGATCACGTGAATTTTGCAGGCTAAAACGGGAGGTATGGATAACATCGCGAAGGATTGCTGCCTGACCGCCCGTTAATTTTTTTTGTGAAATTCTATCCCGAAACAAAGGCTCGCACAGATCAATAAAATGAACAGCCATACCTGAAAGATTTGCAGCCAATGTTGCTTCAGCCAGTTGCAGAAAAGGAAAAACATAAAGATCTGATGATATCAAAGCTGCTTCCGGATCTATTCGGAAACTTCTTTCAACAGGCACATAAAGGTCGGCTACCGAAAAGGCGTGACTGCCTGTCCCCATCATGCCAATATACTTCCACGAACTATGATATTCAACATCTTTCCGGTCTATAATAAAAGGTACGATTAATTGATTGCCGTCCTTATCTAACTGAGTTTTTCCGTTTTGCGTTATTATGCAATTGGCTGTAAAATGTGTGGCATGCAAAACTCCACTGGCATATTGCCATTTACCATTGATGGTATACCCATTCTCTGTCTGCTCGGCAGTACCGGTGGCAGCACCGCTACCCGCAAGGCAAACTCTGTGACCGGCGAATACTTCCAAAGCAACTGCCGGGTCAAGAAAACCACCAAACCAGCCCGCACCGGCACATAAGGTAACTACCCATCCCAGGCTGCCATCCGCCCAGGCAAGTGCCTCTTCGAGCCGCACCAAAGATGGCAATGACATTTCCAACCCGCCATAATGTTTGGGTATAGCCATTTTAAACCATTGCTGCTCATAAATCAATTGCAACTGTTCAAACTGTAACTGTTCTTTCTGCTCTGCACGGGCCGCGCTGTTGCGTATAATGTCAACCCATTCAGGTTTTAATAAAGTTGATGGGTGTGTATTATAACTCATGCCTTACTCATCTTCATTTCCTGTTTGTATATTCTCTTCCAGTCAAAATAACCAAACATTGCTACCACGAACAAAATGAGCGTTAGCAAGGCAAATAGCGGCAACTGTTTCATCAGAAGTAATGGGATAGCAAACAGGTTGGATAAATTAAGCACCAACCAATTCTCTATCCTATGGCGGGCCAATAAATAGGTGCCAGCCCAAGCGGTTGAGGTTACCCAGGCATCCCATGCAGGCACGGTAGATGGGGTACAGGTTTTCAGTATAAACCAAATAGTCGCCCAACCTAAAAAAATGATAAGCATGGTTACCAGCCACTCCTTGCGTGACGCATAACTGATCTTTTTGGCCGGAGAATCGTTGCGCCTTGACCATAAAAGCCAGCCATAAAAACTTACGATCACATAATACACATTCAAAGAAGCGTCTGCATATAACCCGTCTTTATAAAACAGAACGACGGTAATACCTGAACTGATAATTCCAGCAGGATAAAGCAGCACCTTGTTCTTTTGCGCCAGCAACACTTCTGCAACACCCGTTAAAACAGCGAGCCACTCGATAAAAGTTGTTTGCCTGAATTGTGATGCTAATAGATCTGTCCAATGGTTCATTTTCTATCAAATAAAAGCATTATGCAGTATACTTAATTACCTCTTCCTACGCCGGCATTATCCGGATCAGGTGCTGAAACATTAATTTGAATTGGATAGTTAATGCTATTCTAACAGTTACTAGCCCATTCAATCAACTAAACAAAAAAAACATTAGAACAGAAATAAGTAGTAGACAGAATTTCTCAAACCGGTATAAGTATATTTTTCGATCGCAATATTTTGGCAATAATCAACATGGTTATAAAGCTCCATACCACATTGTTCAAAATAAATTCAAAGCTTAAACCACGCCAGAATATCTGGAATAGGCCTGAAAAAATGAGTGCCGTACCAAGTGTATATCCCCCGAATAGCTGTTCGGCTTTTAGCGAGATCAATTGTACAGCGGCGCCATAAATAAAGAGGCAGATGAATATTCCGAATGCACCGCCTGATAAATAAGCATCGACGATATAAGCCGGTTTTGCCGAGACGGATGAATGGGGATTAATCACCCCGGCATCATATACGCGTTGCATTACCATTTCTTCTGTGCTTGGCTTTGAAGGCCAAAATATCCTGGGTATAACCGCGATCAACGACTGCTTAACAAGGTCGAAACCGTAATAATTAATGCGACTTGGGGTCGACTGCACAAACTCCGTAAACATATCGATCTCACTCAACCTGCCAACTAAAAAATCCCAGGTGGTCTCATCTGCTACATTTTCTTTATTTAAAGCACCATTGAGCGCTTCTGTTCTTGCAACATCACTTTCTTCCCGCCCGGTCCATGCATTCTGCCTGAATATGGCCGCATACGTTGGCAAAACAAGGAATAGAAATAACAACGCAGGGATAAAAGTAAGTAACACCAACTTCTTATAAGTAGGGTAAAGAAATATCCCCAAAACCAGCACGCTTAATATGATCGGCTCCTTAAACCCCGAATTTAACGCAGCATAAAAGTTTGAGCAGTACAGCAAAAGGCAAACGATGGTATTTTGTACCTTTTTAAGCGGAATAGCAAATGCCAAAGCTATAGTACAAGCTATAAAGCTCAAAGAGCTAAACTGGTTTGAGAACTGCGACAAACCCGGCACTTTAAGAAAAAGGATAGATAGTGGGAACGATATTATGGCAAATACGAAGAGCAAATTAGCAATTTTGCCTTTTTCCACCTTTACGGTTTGCTTTACCGGATAGTCCATAAACATAAATATGCCTGAAATAAATGAGGCATGCCCCAGGCAATAATAACGCTGACATTGAGCTGCAAGGTAAAGCCGAGTGGTATCTAATAAACTGTACTCGCGATGGAAGTTATTATAACCATAAATATCCAACAGGTAAAATATAGAGGTACAGCACATATATCCCGCGAAGATGATCTGTATGAGAAAAACCGGGCGCATAATCTGCTCCGCGATGGACCTGTCTGACGGCAATGGCCTTACCATGCCCGAATAACTCATAAAAAAGATAAAGAATGAACCCAACCATGCGATAAGATAGGAAGTTAACGGCGAGTTAGTAAATAACAATGAGACACCCCAGGGGATAAAGAAAATAATATATTTTGCCGGTGATTCCTTATTTTTCATTGGCTATGTAAACAAGGAATTGACGAGGCACTGCCATCTGGCACATCCGATTCAAATTTAATTTATCGATCCGGTTCACTTATCAGTTTTTCTTCAATTGCTATCGCAATATGCGTAAAATTCCACGGTTGGATGCTTTTTTTTGAAGCAAGGCCAAGCTGATTGAGTTTTTCCCTGGATGATAAAAGCTTTGTTAATGCTTCTGTCAGTTCACCCATATCTCCACTGTTAAATACGGCGCCATTTTCATCCGAAACCAGATCTACGGCGCATCCCACTTTATCTGAAACCAATATGGCCTTTCCGCAGGCCATCGCTTCATTTACCGCAAGGCCCCATGTTTCTGCCGGGCCCTTTGATGGCAGGCAGAACAGATTGCAGCACTGATACGCCACAGGCATGTATGATTGGTTTTGGAAAGGCAGAAAATGTATATTACACTGCCCTTCAGCCTTTTGCCGAAGAACATGCTCCAGTTCACCCTCACCAGCAAACAGCAAATGTACATCAGGCTTGTTAAGTTTAAGAAAAGTATCGAGCAATAATACCGGGGCTTTCTTTTCATCCAGCTTACCTGCAAATAATATTACTATATCACTATCGGCAATGCCTAAACTGCGACGCAATTCCATCACTTCTGCCGCCCTTTCGGCACCAAAACGTCCGTTGTCTACCGCATGGGGAGCAAATGTGAGCTGTCTATCTGTTAGTCCGTATTTTCTGAAGTAGGCCCGGTTATTGGAACCGACATAAAAAGCATGATCCACATAGCTATAAACCCATCTGAGCGTTAATGCCCGGCGAAGCTGCTTTATCCCCCCTTGCTCATCCAGCAGAGTAGAATCACCCCGAAAATAAACCGGCAGCTTATTTTTATAATAACGCATCGCCTTGAAATGACTGCGATAAGCCCATCCTATCACTAACACCGCATCCGGTTGCCATGCGTTGATCAGTGCAATCAGATCAGGGTTGGCCACACCCTGAAAATGGTGAGAGCCGGGATCTTTTGCTGTGTTGGTAACCCAATCATAATCGTAACCGTCCAGCAAAGGAATATCCCATGTTATATTTTTTTTAAATCCGGGGTCGTACAGGGTTTGAGCGTTCCCACCCGCTGTGTAAAATATCTTCAACTGTATATTACCCCGTTGATGCATTAACCTGAAAACCGGAGCATAATACTGAATAGGGTGCGTGGTGATAACAGCCAGTTTACGCATAACGCTTATGACTTAATACCGCTTCGAATAAGCGGCATTGTTCATGGGTCATTTCTTGTGCCGAATACTTTTTTAACGCTTCCGGGGAGTACTGCCCGTCTTTTAACATGCCGTTAGCAGCATTTGTAAGGAAACCGACCAGAGATGATTGCTGTACGGTTTGATAAGCATACACATGTTCAGCGCCAAACTCATGCAACAACTTAATAGCCGGACTTTGCTTATGAAATATTGCCAGTAATGGTTTTCTGGTAAGCAGGTATGGAAAAAGCTTGGATGCAATGTATTTGGGATCATCCGATCCGGGGATAAAAAGCGCATCAGCCTGCTGTAAAGCCGTAAGTGTATGGTAATAACTGATCCGGTCTGTGATTTCGACAATCAGCTTATCCACCTTAAATTCCTCTGCAAGCGACAAAATCGAAGGTTTGCCACGTCCTTTAGGCGCATAACTGGTACCGATAAAATAAAACCTGAGTTTTCCAAAAGTTTCAGGATCCGAGGTTAAGCCCGTTTGTAACGCCTTAAACAATGGCGAAATAGCCTTATTCATATCCGCACCACCACGGCCAATATAAACAATGTTAATATGATTGGTGGATAACAGGTTTTCAAACGCTGAGCGATGATCCTGCGCCAGTTGCATATCAGGCTCAAAACCGCTGAATGGTATTACCGATTCCGGAATGCCTGCAATTACGGGGTAACGCTGTTTCAGATCGTGGATATATTGTTCAGATACGCTGATCAGGCCGTCAACATTTTTCACAGCAATAGGCTCCAGATATTTGTTTAACCTGTATGAGAACCAATATTTAGACGGTTGCTGATGTTTGGGTTTGTCTTTATAGTAATCGGAATGCCAGGGGTCCTGCATATCGATCACGTAAGGAATATGAAAGCGGCGTTTCCAATAAGCGCCCAAAATACAAACCGGGAATTGGGTTGTGGAGAAGTAAATAACATCATACCTTCCATTTTTCAGCAGTTGATTTACTTTCCTCCTGAAAAAAAACAAAGACCGTAAAGCAATACTTCCTAAACCTATTGTTGACGTCAACCTCTTATCGTATGCCTTTACATAATGTATCTTCAGATCTTGCGGGATACTTTTTGTAAGCAGTTCATCCTTATCCAGATCGGCAAATGCAGGATCAACCGTAACTACCTCTGCATTCCAGCCTAATTCATTAAAGTAAGGCAGGCTCATGCGTATGCGCTGCATATCAGCTGCGTTAACAGGCGGAAAATAGGGAGAAATGATCAGTACTTTTTTTATTTGCTTAGACGTTTCCACCACCGGTTCTGTTTCAATTTTTCTCTTGCCTCACCCCAGTCGCATAATTCATCTACCACATCATAAAAACCATATTGTGAGGGTGGCATATCGTTATTGTCAATACGCGCGAGTATTTCGGGCAGTTTATCATAAAAGTTTTTTGAGCGATAAGGCGGATGCAAAGACCATAAGCCGTCGCCACTGCCTAAAAAGTCGATGCGCTTCAGGCCATTCGTCTGCATAAATACCGACAATAAGTGTTCTGGCAGATCGGCATTTGAATTACCCTCCACTAACGCCTTAATCTGGTTTCGTACGGACGGCCTTCGCAGAGTTAGCTTTTGTTCTTTAAAAATCGCTTTGTTTAGCATAAATATGCGGGTACTCATGCCGTCGAAACTAAAAGTATAGGGTGATGATTTTGCCCATCCAGATTGATGAATAAGTATATCATCCGGATGCGGCGGCCCTGCGAGGGGTGAAACGGTAAAGCACTGCGGGTTAGCCTGTAAATAGCCAACTGCTTCGTTCACCCACAAACTACTGCTACCGCCCAGCATCATATCGGCATCCAGGTGGAACACAATATCATTTTGCGCGTTCATCAAGCCAAAAAAGTAAGCATAAAACGGTCCTCCTCTAAAATCCTTTACCGGCAAATTTTGGGCATCGAAAAAATATCCTGCTACCTCGGCCATGTTTTTCACCGAATAATCCACCGGAACAATCCGCACATGATTATATAATGGGCGAATGTCATTTTCCAGAAATTCATTTAGTAAGTCGCTATACTTGTGCCAACCTTCGGCAAAACGTCCTTTTCCGGGCTTCGTATCCACAGTCAGCACAATTTCGTTCACCTGGTTGGCAAGTATTTGCAATTGATGCAGTAAAATGTATCGCGCGTGCAGATAATCGCCCGGAGCAAGATTTATTTGCAGACTAACAGCCGGTTCCAAGGGCTTGTTCAACTAAACGAATAATCTTTTTTGCTTGCTGCTCCCAGCTAAAAAAACGAGCAGCTTCAAGCGCCTGTTGTCTGGCCAGTTTAAGTCCTTCGGCATTACCGAGCCATTGTATCAGTCTGTTAATATCTTCTTCAGACGCTTTTTGCGGCAATAACAAACCCGGCTTAAATTGCTGAAACATTTCCATTTGTCCTTCAGTTTCGGTTGCAATGACCGGCAGACCGGATCCTATATATTGAAAGAATTTATTGGTGATAGTATAATTCCTGCTGGGCGGCGATGTCCGTTCAAGCGCAAGGCCTATATCAAATTCACCGATTTTTGCAGGCAGTTCTTCGTTACTTACGATGCTATGGAATACAACACGGTGTTGTTTAAGCATTGACGCAATCAGCATTTCACGATAATCACTACTAACATTTCCCAGTAAATGCAACTCAAGCATAGAAGGCACACGGTTAAGCAGCGAAATAAATTCTTCAAGCCCTCGCCCCGGACCAATGGTTTGAGAAAACCAGAACAACTTTAACGTGTGATCAAATTGCTTTTCTGCCGATATAACATCAGCTGCAGGGAAGGCATTGTATACCACATCAGGCTTTTTACATCCATATGTATCAGCCAACTTTTGGGCCATGCTTACTGATGTTGTTGTGCAATAAGCGCTGTTTTTCAGCGCATTAACCTCCAGTTTTTTTAACAGTTTAATCGGGCGCATTTTCCGATCATCGGGCAATAAATCTTCCGAGTACCAGTCTTCCAGGTCAGAGGCAACTTTATAGCCCTCTTTCAACAACTCATTCCCTACAAAGGTTGCCAGTTCCTGATGGCAGATGTAAAGATCAGCTTGTACTGACCGGGCCAGTTTTATATATCTTTTCGAGCCATAACCCAACGCGAAAACATTTTCGGTGTGAGCATATTGGATCAACACACGACCGATTTTAAAAGCGAGTCTGTCAAACCATGCGGAAATGTTATGACCCGTTAAGTCGGTTGCATGGTAGACGCTGATCTTATAGTCTTTTATCAATTGGTTATCTTCGTCAATTAAGTCAGCAGCATAGACACTGTTGATAATATGGACTTCAAAACCCGCAGCCGACAGTGTTCTCGCTTCTTTCAAAACCCGGGGATTATAGCAGAGATGCGATTGGGTGATGATACAAATTTTTTTAGCGGAAGGATTCAAACAAGCAATTCAGACTTTACGTCGCAGACAGGCGCATAACGGATCGATTTCGACTTATCGAAAAACGGCTTTTCAATCAACCGGTAAAATATCCAGGCTATTAAAATGCTGACACCTACACCGGCGATGAATATAGCTCCTTTATATAAGTAGGTTTTAGGTAATAATGTACCAACGTAAACCACTAGCCGACTGCCTACAATATCATGTGTAAGATATAACGAAAAAGAGATATCCGACAGGAATGAAACGATTCTATTGTATTTCAACGGCATTAATAAAACGCCCGCTGTAAGAACGCCGACAGCAGTTTCTAACCAGCCTAAAAGCCAAAACGAACAAATTGTTGTTGAAATAAAGAAAATGGCGAAAAGCGCTTTATTGATCTTATTTGAAGCGAACAGAAAACAGCTGATACCAATTGCAAACAACGGAAAAAAATTCCAGAGTACTTGCGCGGGAATGGGTATGAACAGCGGTAATATGCTTAGCAAAATGATGAGCCACTTACCATAGCGGTTTATAACCAAGGGGAAGAGTAATGCAATAAAAATATAATACTGAAACTCGATCCCCAGTGTCCAATAAACCGGGTTTAGGTATGGTGTGTTGAATAAATTGTTGAGATAGCCAATATGCAATAGTACATTATCCCAACCCGGATGATAACCATGTCCGATTAAAAAATTTAAGGTCAGTAGCAAGATCAGCGAGATAATGTATGGCGGTTCTATTCTTACAATACGCTTGGTTATAAATCGCCCGCCCATTTTAAGGGAATAGTTTGGTGGCATTGCCTTACAGATAATAAATCCCGAGAGCACAAAAAACATCTCGACCCCAAGCCAGCCGTATTTTAATACCGGAAGTACCTTACCTCCCAGATGAAACACTGCAACACTTAAAGATGCAAAGGCCCGGATGTAATCTACCTGGTATAAATGTTTCCGTTCGCTCATTTAAACAAGGCTTTTCGCAGCTTTTTCAGCGATGCTGGTATAGCGTGTTCGGTGAGCGCTTTATGCTGACCATTTTTGCGAAGTTCCGTGTTTTTAGCCGGGTCTTTTAACAGGTAGTTGCAATGTTCAACCAGTTCGGCGGCCGTTTTGTAGGTTAGGATATCTTTTCCCAGGTCGTAAAGTGTTTCCAATCCTTCGCAATATTCAGTCACATAACAAGCGCCCAACATCGGTGCCTCTATATCTCGCAACCTGGAATAAACAAGCGGATGCGAATTAGGGCGTTTATACGTAGGCACCCGGTTAACGCCGATGGTTATTTCACTGTTTTGGGTAAGGCTGATGTAATCTTCAAATCCGGGTTGGGGAAATATGTGGGAAGGACTTATTTCGAAAGTACTCGACAGTTGATTTCGCCGGGAATTTTTTAACAGCCAACCTTTAATACCATGCTGGTGAATAAATGTAAATTGGTTGATGACCGTTTTATAAGGCGACTTTGAAGGAATGACGGTTTGGCTTTCCTCTCCCATCCAGCCACTCCCCCGTATACTGATATCAAGCCCAAGGTTGATGGCTTCGCCTAACAAATGCGCCCGTAGTGTATCCCGGGAGCCAATGAATGATACTTTAGGTTCATTTGACGGCGTAATACCACTTCTTAACCGAGGCTCAACCCACATTGGCATTGGCAGGTTAATAAAGGGAATATGTTCTTTCTGATACATGGCATTTGCTTCAACCTCAGGCACCCATATAAGATCAAAGCCCCTGAATTGTTTTGGCACCGCCCTGAACTGACGTACATTATCGCAATAAAAGTTCACGCAGGGTATTCCCAGCTCTTTTATCACTTTTATGGCACTTTCATCTATTTGTTTGGGGTACAGATAGCTTAAAAAAACATCTATATTCTTTAAATTTCGTTTGATATATCTTACTGTCTTTTCCCAAATATCCGTCCTCCATTTTTTTAGGCTGTCAGTTCCTTCGTCATATATTAATCCTTCGGCCCAATCTACTTTCGGCACTTCGAGGTATTGCATACCAGCCTCAACAATGCCATTCTTCATATAATATACCCAAAAACGGTAAGCCGGTATTGGGTGCGGTTCGTCTCCATTATCCTGCAAAAAAGCAAGCAGTATTTTCAATTCTATCGTTTAAAAAGTACGTCTATCTGGTTCAACTCCGAGCCTACCGGTGTATTATGGCCAAATGCAAAAAGTTGAAATCCAAATCCTGCAAGATAATTCGCGATATCTAAAAACTTTGGCTGCCCATTATAATACTCCTTAAAGGATACTTCACAAATAATATAGTACACCCCATTGAGGAAGCCATCCATCCCTTTTAGCGCCTCCAGCTCAAAACCCTGTATATCCAGTTTGATAACAGCTGGCTGCGGCAGCGATCTATCAGCGATCAGATCACCCAGACGTTTAATTTCAACTTTTTGTTCAGAGGCCTTCTGTATTCGATAATGCTCATATTCAAGCGGCGTTGCATCAAGCAGGCTTGATGAATCAGAATAGCTGGAAATATTAATTATTGCCGATGTATTTTCATTACCCAAACAAAACTCATGCAGGTAAACATCCTTTAGTGATGCGCAATTTCTATTGAAAACTTCGTTATGCTGCTGCAGCGGCTCAAACGCATGTATCACAGCCGAAGGGATGACCGACTTTGCCAGCAACGTCCAGGTGCCGGTGTTGCTACCGATATCAAAAATCACAGTATCACGCTTTAGCGTTTCATCGGCCTTAACTATTTCCAGTAATTCCAGCGAGTCGATATGACCGAGACCAAGAGCGGCACCAGGCTTACCCTTTAATTTATCCAGCCGCCGCTTTCTTTTTACCGAAAGCGCGATCCTTTCGACCAGTCGGGCGGGTTTAAAAATAATAGCCAAATTCATTGCGCCTGTTGATCTGTTAAATAATTTGTTTAATACGTTTGGCCAGTCGCCAGCCTACCAGCTTTACCAAAGCACGGGTAAGGCCGCCGCTTTGAAATTTAAGCGATGAACCGCCAAGTTCAATCACCCGCTTTTGAGCAGCAGCAAGCAGATCGGCGTGGTGGGGATAGGTATCGTAAATGAAATGCTGCCAAATATTAGCGCAAACCAGCTTTGTTTCATCATTATCTTCGGTTAAGAGCAAAGCCCGTGTTGCCTTGTCAATTGCTGTAAATGCGGATAAAACGGACCGGGATGTTTTTTGATCCGACAATGTACCGTCGTTACCTGACCTGTAGTACAAAATAGCGTCAGGGCAAAAAATAACCTTTTTACTCTTCAATATTGCCCTTGTAAAAAAATCAAGGTCATCTATCAACGACAATTGTTCATCCCAAAGGCCGGCTTCTTCAATTGTATTTCTGGGAAGTAAAAAGATACCCGCCTGTGTCATCGAAGTTCCGTTTTTCCACGAGCGACAGAGCCATTTAACAGGCGGCAGATCATGCCAGCAATCTTCAGGGCTCAATTTGAAAGTGGAGATACAATTATTATAGAACCTCCCCCAGGTAGCAGAGACAATACAATTTTCATTGTCGCAGGCCAGCTTTACCTGGCTTTCCACCATTTGGGGATTGACCAGATCATCACCATCCAAAAATTTAATATAATCGCCTTTTGAGTGCTTATAGGCTAAGTTCCGTGCGGCAGCGGCTCCGGCATTTTTTTGACGGTAAGTACTGACCTTATCATTTAAAATTCCGTCAATGATCGTCCCTGTATTATCAAGGGATCCATCATCCACAATAATTATTTCAATATTTTTATAGGTTTGATCTAAGGCCGACTGTACCGTTTCCAAAATATAACTTTCGGCATTATAAGCAGGAATACATATCGATACCAGAGGAAGTGTCATATCACTTTCTGCCACATTTCATTAAAATAAATGGCCTTCGATAGATCTACATAATGGTGTAACTTGCCTTGTGAATGCCGGGAGGAATTAACAATGTATTCATCTGCAGGTAAAGCTACGGTTTCTGCATCGCCTATTATCATAGCGGTTAACGCTTGCTCAAGGTAATAGGATGCTCCCTCCCTATTTTCCAGCACCGCGACCCATTCTTCAATTTTATTCCAATTTATCTGTGCGCTGTTCAGGCCTATAGCTCCCACGTTTATACGACTTTTTATCTGTGAACCAGATAGCTCTTCCATCAATTTCGCTGAATAGCCATAAGAGTCGTCACAATCGATCATATGTAATGGTTTTGCAGGCGATCTCAGCCAATCGATGATCTCTGAGGGCCTGTTCCAAAACAGCATATCCGAATCCAATACCAGTTTCCAGTCGTTCCCGGGCAAACAATGTATATCTGTTAGCTTTTTTATATGGGGATATACCTTCCTTTTGTGCCGGAGTATTGGATAAGAGCTTTCTGGTAATAAATTTTCTAAATAACTTGCTATAATCTCTTTTTTGATAATAGTAGCGCCGGGTAAATGATCTTCGATGCTTTTGATAAGTATGTTATTGAAACTACCATCATCAACTAAAATAAACCTAAATTTTTCCGGTGCGACCTTTACAAGTGACTGTATACAAAACAGCGTTTGATAAAGATAATTCTTCCCGGTTAAGAAATAAATGGGAAGCCCATTAGGATATGAATTAACCAGCGGCAGCTTAAAAGATGCCTTTTGCATCAGTTTACATTGGTGAAGCATCCGCCGGTAATTGATGTAGCCACCAAACCTTTTATATTTTTTTACTCTGGCCCGGGGGTACCGATAACAGAAATCTATCAGGCTTTGTATCAGGGCTTATATGCTTTTCTAAACTGGTAAAGCCTTTTAAATGGCTTTTTCCCAAACTCAATAAAAGGCTTTTCTATTCTGATAAAATATTGCCACGCAATAGTACTTATTAGGGCATAGACCGTCATGTCATAAATAATATTGGCCAACAAATGCTGTTGAATATACATGGTCTTAAGTGATCCGAACATAAAAACACCAACAGGCACATGAATAAGGTATACCGCATAGGAATGTTCACCTAGTATTGTTAAAAAATTTTTTTTCAACTGGATATAGTTACTGACAAAAATAATTCCCATAGTAAGCAATATTACAATGCAGTATTCTAACGGCTGTTTGCGAAACAGTGCGATCAGGCTAACTGCAACTAAAGGCAGTACGGTGAACAAAATGGTCTTCGATGGGGAATTAAAGAAATAAAATATACTTATTCCACTGGCAAAAGCAGGCCAATATGTTAAAAAAAATAAAGGGCCAGTGCGCTGATCTGGTAATGATACCGCCAGCAACGAAACTATCAGAATAAAAGGAAAAGTTATGCTTTTTTTGATACAGGCTATGCCAATGATCATGTAAAAAAACACTTCGCAGGTAAGTGACCAATACACCCAATTTATTGCCGGGATTGGGGTTGATGGATAGGTGAATAAAGATATGTTTGTCAATACCGACATTGGCCTTAACGGTATATTGGGGACTGAGTTAGTTCCGGTAAACATTTTTTGCAACAAAGCTGCCAGTAAGACAATAAGCAAACTGCCCCAGTATGGTGGATAGATACGAAAAAAACGCTTTTTAAGAAATAAGCCGGCATTTCTTGTATTTTCCGCAGAAAGCATGATACAAAAGCCACTGATAACAAAAAATACTGGAACACCTAACCATCCATATTTTGCACTGTTACGATACCAATTGTTTAGTGGTTGCACGTATTGGTTTAAATGGAATAGAACTACCATTAAGGCGGCAATAAACCGTAACAGATCAATTAAATAATTACGGCTATTGTTATTATTTTTTGCGAACACTTAATCCTTTAAAAGTACCGCAGGCGCCTTGCCATTTAATGTATTGCTCCTCACCTTTCCAGGCCTGGTAGTTAAACCATGCTTTTAAGTTTCTGAGGGGAACCGTCCATTTGCTTATTTTACTCCATGGATTTATGCCATGTTCTTCCAACAGGCGTACCCATGATAAATTTGTCTGCCTTACCAGCTCCGATAAATAGGCAACTTGTAACCTATCCGCAGGTATAATGTGCTGTAAACCTAATGAAGGGAAATATCCGACTTTCCACCCGGATTTTAATATTTCCAAAACGATGTCATTGTCACCGCCGGAACTTAAACTATTTCCGATTCTATCACCTATAAGCAGCTGGCCCGACAAGGCTTTGCTAAGGTAACTCATTAATGCTTTTGTCCTGATAGCCATTCCCGCGCCGATAGGTGCCGAAGTAGGATAAGTATTGTCCCATTGAGCAAATAAAACTTCATTACCCAGATCTCTTAACGCGAGATTACCGTAAAATTGATCGATCCACCCCGGCGGTTGTGCTTCAAAAACCGGTACCGATTTTCCACCAGCTGCTCCCAAATCGGGATATTTATTAAAAAGCGTCAAAGTGTTAGCTAAATATTCTCTCCCTAGGACATTATCATCGTCAACCATCACTAAAATATTACCTTTTGCTTCTCCAAAGCCTTTTAGGCGCGCATTGGTTAATCCCTGCCGTGGCTCTTTAACTATTTTGAAATATGGATGCCAATAGATATCAATATTATTTAAAATGTCTGTTGATGAGTTATTATTCACTATGATTAATTCCCAAAGTTCAGTTTCGAGGGTTTGATTTTTTAAGCCCTCAAGCGTTTGCGTAAGCCGACCAATATCGGGATTATAAGTGGATATAATTACCGAAATGAACATACTCATTTTTGCCGATAACCTATAATTTTTGCAGGCACTCCAACCGCTATCGCGAATGGCGGAAGACCTTTTGTAACTACAGCTCCGGCACCGATAACACAACCATTGCCGATAGTGATATCGCCTAAAATTTTTGCGCCGGCACCGATCCAAACGTCATTTCCAATTTTCACAGGCATCAGAATGTCTGGCTGAGATCGTGTAAGTGTCTCTTGAGCCGGTATAGTATGGTTTGAACTTATAATGCATGTATGCATAGCGATCAGGGTGTTTTCACCTATCTCGATACCACCATGCCCATAAAGTACTGCATATTCGCCGATAAAGGTATTTTGTTTGATGCTAATTTCGCCACCATAGGCTTTTAATATAACTCCCTGTGATAACTCGCAATTATTTTCGATAATAATACTTCCCTTTTTACCATTTAAAAAGCCTGTTTGCATTAGTACATTGAGGCCGATTTTACAGGGTTTTGCGATATGGATATTTTTTTTTCGATAGAAACAAACAATTAAATTACCGGCTATTTTTCGTATCAATCTTTTCAATTCAAAAATATTTTCCTGTGTACAACTCCACCGAAATAAATCAATTTCTCATTTTAACAAACAAACCTTTTAGCAAAAATGCGGCTAACGGAGACACGCTTCTTATTTTCTTTAGCACAGGATTGTTTACTGATGGTGAATGATAATCGCTTCCTCTGCTATGCTTAAAGGCTATTATTGCTTTTGAGAATTCATTGTAATAGAACAGGCTATTTGCCGCTTTTTCAAATTCAATAGCAATCGCATATTGATATTTGGTATCCAATTTTGCTTTATATTCTTCCAAAAATTTCAGCCTGCATTTCCAACACCATTTCTGGTCTTTACTAATGCCGTTATTATGCCGTATTGAAAAAGCCAGTACCTTATCAATCACTGAAAACCTGGCGCCTGATGCGGCAAGGCGTACGTGGAGGTCGGCGTCTTCCCAGCATCTGATATTTTCGTTAAAACCATACACTTTTAAAAAACTTTCCCTTTTATAAACAGCGTTAATAATTCCCAAAGGGTTGGCAATAAAATAACTTAAAGGATCTTTTTTCATATCAGCTTCATTATACCGCCATTTAATGACAGTATCACGGGTAGTTTCGTCGATCCAATCCGCCTGCCCTACGATCACATCAGCGCGGCTTATATTTAGTCCTTCATCTATTAAACTGAGAAATAATGGGTTAAACTCGTCATCTATATCGTGAAAATGAATATAATCGCCAGTTGCTTTTTCAGCTAGATAGTTTCGGGCATAGCCTGGTCCTTTATTGGTTACTCCATGTATAACGCGAAATCCGGCTGCTGTTAAAAGCTGCATTGTATTATCCGTACTTGCATCGTCGTAAAAGAGTATCTCGTCAAATGGCTTATTTAACAGCGCAACATGCTGAATAAATTTTTCAGCGTATGACGCTGCATTATAACAAGGAATAAGCAAAGAGTAAGTTATTTTAGGCAAGATAATTTATTATTTCCAGTATACATTCAGGAATCTATTTTATGCGGAACCATTGAAACAGCTTTTTACGTAGCCGATTTACAAATACAATCTGATGCCAGTTATGTACCGCGCCATGTGCATCGTCAGCACATATAAGGAGATGATCCGCATACCATTTTTCCTTCATAGCCGGGCTGGAGGTTTTGGCTTCAGCATGAACATTGGCCACACACAAGGGCTCTTTTATGAGCGACCGCCTTTGCCCTTTTACCAATCTCAGCCAGAGCTCATAATCCAAAGCGCAATGTAAGTCTTCCCACACAGGTTGATGGATCGAACTGCTCCAGAAGCACGCAGGTTGTATCAGCGAGGGTAAGCGTATCAGGTAATCCAAAAACGGAGGAAGGGTTATTTTCTTAAACTCACCTGTTTCCAATATATGATCCAGTCCGTATCCATATACAAATTTCGAACGGCTTTCAATGAACTTCTTAGCTACTTTATAAAATGTCCCTTCCAAATAATAGTCATCGCTATTTATCCACGCATAATATTGACCCGACGCCAGGCTAAAACCGAGGTTGAGGGCATGGCTTTGGCCATTATCTTTTTTGCTTTGCCAATAGCTTAGCCAGGGTGAGTATTTTTCAAGGATATTAACAGTGTTATCCGTACTACCGCCATCAATAATAATATACTCCAGGTTAGGATAGTTTTGCAATAAAACAGAACGGATGGTTTGTTCAATAAAAGAACCTTGATTATATGATGGGGTAACGATAGTAAGTTTAGGCCAGTAAAGCAAATCGCTGTACAAAGCTGGAGAGGTTTCTTCTGTCCATGGCCAGCCTTTTTTGTCCATTTCTACAGCTGGCAGATAGCTTAATGAACCCTCTTTTTTAGAACATACTGTGTTAAGCGGATAGTTAATCCCTTCCGCTGTAAAATTTGCCCGGTATTTATTTAAGTCAGGTAATTTTATTTAATAATCCTTTAAAATATATGGTTTCCAGATTTCCCAGTCGTATCGTTCAAAGGCATGGCAGCCAAAAGGCAGCTTATTATTTAATTTTCTAAACGATTCTTTCGGATCAACCTCTATTGAAAAACTGAGTGCTGCGGCATCCGGAGCCAATTTAAATAAGGGATAAAGCAAATTTCCCCAATACTTAAAAAAGCCATCTTCATTATATACCCATTTGGATGCTTGTTTTTTTAACAACATTAACAACCAATAGCATTTCCGGGTATTTCTTAGCGAAAATCCACCATTCCCTACATTGCTCACCTGATGTTTTATTTTAAAATATTTACGCAAAAACTCATTCAGCCTTGAATAATTTTTAAGAAACCGTATCTCTCCTTTTTCATTTTTATGAGAAGGATGAGGAGCGCCTACATAATCGTAAGACCGTTTGCACCAAAACATCAGCTCATCCCTAAAAACAAAAGCATCAAGCTGATATATTAAAATGAACTTATAATCACGAAAACGTTTATAAAACCCAGTTGACAACATCAGTTTATTATAACCTTCGATGCTGTCGAAATATTTGTTTTCAAATCTGATTATTTTAAAATTGACTTTATTACCGCAGACTATTTCATATTCAGCGGTATTTAACCTGTCAGGGCCTACAAAAATAATTGTATGTTGATTGAATATCTTCAAGCATTGTTTTAACGAAGTCAGTTCCATTTCGGTAATGGCTGCCTTATAAATAGGAATAACAATCGCAGCTAACCAACCATTGGCCTCCATTGGCTCATTCAAGATAAGGGTAACACCATATAATATCAAACAATCACAGATTTATGATCAAATCGGCCCAGTCAATGGCTTTCTGGATACCGAGATTCCCTGATCCAAAAAACGCAAACTGAGAGCCTTTATTCATCTGAATGCTTTTTTCAATCTCCTGACTAATCTTCCAGTATAATTTTTCAGCTTCCATATAAGTTGCTGCCTTTTTGCTGCAAATTCGGCGTCAAAATTCAGATAATACCTGTAATATAAATCATCTTTTTCTGAATCAATAGTTTTACAGCCATATCGCTTTTTTATGTCCATAACGTTGATGGAGGAAAGTTTCATCTTATTATAAATTGAATCTCCATCGGTTGTGTGCGTCGCATCGCTGTTAAATCCAATATTCAACGTTAAATTCCGGGTTGGGTTGATGGCTATGCCATTGCATTTATATATACTCAACATCCACTGGTAATCCCATATGTCGTTCCTTGAATTTTTTTTTTGTCCGGTAAAAATATCCTTCCAAAACAAATAATTCCGACCATAATAATCCCTGAGAGACCGGGCCGAACTTAAACGTGGCCAATCCCTCATGGCATAGTCATAATTGTTCCAGGCGCGACGCCATGACGCCCATCCCCAAACATGTATGTGCCTGGTATAATAATAGTATTCTTTCGTTGTGCTTTCTACAAAATTTTCAAGAAAATAACCGCCGCTAATATGCATCACCCGCTCATCATTTCTGTAGCACTTAAGCATTCGTTCACAAAAACCAAAAAACGACTGGTCGGGAAATATATCATCTTCCAAAATAATACCTTGCTCAACGTTTTTGAAAAACCATGTTATCGCATCTGCGGGGCCGGCCCCACAACCTAAATTCTTATCTCTGAATAAAGTTTTTACTTCACAATCCCAATCTATGGTGGCTATTACATTCCTGCACTGCTTACATTTTTCAATGTCAGACGCTACATTATCGCGGGGGCCGTCAGCAGCAATAAATAAATATTTAGGCTGTTGCTTTCTGATCTCATCAAATGTCTTTTGTGTGGTTTCGGGTCTGTTAAAGATCAGCAATAATATGGGAGTATGAAACATTATATATTTGACAGTACTACTCTATCTTTAGAAGCTGCCAAAACAGATTCCAGCAGATAATAATGTTTAATTATTCGCTTTTTGTTTTTCAAAACAGAAACAATAACTCCGTTATAGTTTTGGCCTGTTAATTTATCCTGCAGGTCAATGCGCTTACCGGTTATCTTCTGCTTCATTAACCTGAATTTATGTAATATCAACGCTTTTAAATAGTGTAACAACATAGCCGCAAGCCTTTGATTAATGGTACGATTGTCCTTTTCAAGCAAACTGATATATCCCGACAGTAAAACATAGGAATAGCTGTTCCAATAATACAGATTTAGCAAATAACGACCGTTTTGCCGTCCTTGTGGCACAAAGTGCTCAAATTTCAATCTTTTATCGGCAATTATTTTATATCCGTTTAAAGAGAACATGAAACACATTTCAACATCTTCCCCGCCTATCAGTTTTTTTCCTTGCCTGCCTACTGCAATTTGTTGCCAACCAGCTTCATAAAAAGACAAGAATACGCTTCGCCGGCAAAAACTGCCTGCACCATATACCCATTGTTCTTTTTCCGCCCAATGTTGCGGTCCGTTAACATACGCTGTTTTAAAAGCCAAAATCTCCTCATTAACGGGTTGTTCCGCATTGAAAAAACCACAGCCACCAAGCACACCGACTAACTGATCTGATTGCATTACGCGAAACCCTGTGGCGACATAATCCTGATGCAGCCTATTATCGTCATCACATATTAAAAGATATTCGAACCTGGCCGCTTTACATCCCTTATGAATGGCGAAGGTTTTACCGGGAACGGCTTCATGCAATATTTTAAAATCAGCATTTGTCTGATTAAATCCTCCCCACGTTTCAATTGCTATATTAGCAGTGTTGTCAATTGATGCATTATCAATTAATATTACTTCCCATTTAATATCTGTGGGTACGATTTGATCTGCAAGACATTTGATAGTTTCAACTATTCTACTCTCGCCATTATGGCAACAGATGATAACAGATACACCTAACTGCATTTTATTATTCAACAATAATTAACAGCATCCATACTACGTTTAAATTGCTCATAACTAAACGATTGCAAATACCTTTTTTGGGAATTCCGGCCATACTGTACTCTCAGGTCATCATCATCAAGTAAGGTACTGATCGCGTTTACGTGTTCTTTTACATCCAGCGGGGAGACAAGAAGGCCATTATAATTATGTTGAACGGATTCAGGCAATCCACCAACTTTGGATACGACACAAGGTAAACTACTGGCCATTGCTTCAATAACCGCTATGCCTTGTGTTTCATGCAAACTGGGCTGATAATAAATGCTCGCGCTCATCAGCCAGTTGCCGGGCTCATTAATTAACCCACGGAAGGTAATATTATCGTATCCCTGTGCTTCATTTTTAAACTGATCATAAAGCGGGCCATTACCCAGCCATATAAATTTCACCTGTTTATATTTTGAAGTAACTATTTTCGCCACCTCAAACCAAACGAAAGGGTTCTTATATTCAATAACGTGCCCTAAGGTGATAACAGTCTTTTCCTCCGGAATACGATCGGGGCAATCATCGCCCTGCATGGTGGTGGGTAAGCAATTATAAATTACCGCGATAAAGGACCATTTATCTTTCTTAATTTTCCAATTTTTGCATATTAGTGCTTTACTGGCCTGCGATACCGTAATTATTCTTTTATTTTGCCCTAATTTAGTATTGCAGCTAATGGATGTAAAAGGATACATCTGTTCAAAAACGGATGTGTGCGATATATAATTGATTCTGATAAATGGTACCCACAATAAATAAATCAGTTTTTCTGGCGAGGTGGAATTGATGGTTATGCCAGCTCCTGAATGCCTTAAACTTAAAAAGAACACACTTAGTACCGATCTGATAATCATAAAAAACTCTTTAACATTTGATAATACCGAAGAGTGATTTAAACGGGCATAGCTAAGCAAACGGGGCTTTACAAGTATATTGACCCCTTCGAGTCCTAAGTTTTTTAAATAACGTATTTGTTCCTTATCTTCTAACACTAACAATACGTTCTCCACACCAAAATATCTAAATAACAACCTGAGATGAGTATTGCTTCCGCCAAACTCAAATAACCTGGTAATTATAATTTGCCGTTTCAATTATTTATTGCCTGCCATCTGTTGCCCCAAAAGAGCAAACATTTAATAATTAGTTTCAAATTTTCTGGTCTGCTGAATGCGTGGCGAAACTGTTTGCCTGCTATTAAGTATTTATATAGCACGGCGGGGCTATATAAAGTTTGATGAAGGTAAAATTTGCGGATTGCCCGCGATTTTTTAGCTGATAAGTATTGGCCGAATCTTGAAGGCTCGAAACATCGCGCTTTGCTATTACAGGCTTCGATATCGTCCATCCATAGAAGCATATCGTTTAATTCTTCCTGACTTTTAAACAGCTCTTTCTCAAACAATAACTCCATAGTGTACTTGTCATCCGGCCCTGCCTTGTCCCAAACCTTATTGAGCATTTTTATTTTGCACAAAGTGGAATTTTTCGCCTGATTGTAACTGTTTACGTTTGATGACTGATTGCTATGTTCGCGATAATAAAGCAATACATCAGGTAGGTTAGCGGCCTTGCCTAGCCATATGCCTCTTGTCCATAATTCATAATCTTCCGCGCATTCAAACTCACCACTATAGCGCAAGTCATTCGCTTCAATAAAACTTTTCCTAAACATAATTGTGGGATGGCCAAACGGACAAAGCGTTAACATCGCCAGCTTAATATCTTCATGTTCCAAGGGGTGACGAATTACGCTCTTGCTGTCCATTAGCTGATAAGCACTTCCACACCAATCGACATCCATATTCCTTTCTAAAAAATCAACCTGTTTTTGCAACCGGACCACATTGCTAATATCGTCACCATCCATGCGTGCTATGTATTTGCCACTGGCCATTAAAAACCCCGTATTCAGACTGTCAACCAATCCTGTTTTTTGCTTTTTTTCGACAAGAACAATACGGCTATCTTTAATATTAGCGATTATCTGTTTTGTCGCATCAGTTGAGTTGTCATCTATAATAATCAGTTCAATGGCAGTTAATGTCTGATCAAGTATACTCTGCACTGCTTGTTGAACAAACGCCGCACAATTGTACACCGGCATTATTACACTTACCAATGGTGTGTCTACAGCCTCATCCAATTTTGAGGGATCATTGATGAGGAAGACTGAAGCTCTTTATCAGCAAACCATTGTTTTGGGGCAATTACAATCTTATCCTTATTGGGATTTAGCCATGCGCCCCACCAACTAAATGTACTGTTAGCTATAATATGGTGTTTGCAATTTGCCATTAAACGCAGATCTT
>JBQCIS010000302.1:0-11773 GCA_051953515.1 Mucilaginibacter sp. | reverse complement strand
GGTGCCATCATAAACAGTATCTTATCGGCAGCCCCTGGTATGATCAGCTCTTTTTGTATCAGCTTAATACCATCGGCAAGAGTTTGCAGCAGGCCGAATTTGCCCGTTTCTGTGGGGCCCAGACGATCCTGTATAAAGGCGGAAACCTTTCTTTCGGCGTAAACAGCAAACAGCGCAAACAATGCCGTAAAGGCAAACAGGCCAACGCCAACAATCCCGTATGTTAAATAAATGTTCACGCGGCGCAAATTTACTAATTTGTTGCTTAGGTTGATGGAATTATATTAAATCTATTGAATTAGTAGTGATTATTGGTTCATAGATCATGGTTCATGGTTCATAATAGCTCCAAAATGGTGCTTAATGGAAATACCATGAACCATGCTGCCTGTGCTGTCCGAAGTCCCTGTGTTGTCCGAAGTCTCCGACTTCGGACGATTATGTTTGTAGTCTGTGACTACAGTTTTTACGTTGGTCTATGCAATATGGGAGACGCAGTCTCCAAACATATTGGTTCGTAGTTGAAAACTACGAACAGCGCAGTTTATTGATTTAGTTGAATTTATTTTCATTGACATTCTAAACCAACTCAATACATATTATTAGCCACCTATTTTAAAAAAGCTTATAAACATGAAACGCAAGTAAAAGCGACCCGGGTATAACGAGATACAACCAATATGGCCTTGCTAATTTCCACCCTTGAATAGGCGAAACCCTTGCAACTATACCCAAGCTTATGATCATAATGTCAGTAAAAAGATCAACAAGTACTTTATTTATCATTATACGTGGTTATTATCCAGTTACAGAAACAAACTTTGATTTTACAGTAGCCCCAAAGAACATAGTGGCGTTGTTATCAAAATCAGCGGTATCGTCGGTTGTGGTGAAGAATTGCTGGGTGCCGTTTTGGGTTAGCTTTTGCTCCATTTCGGGATGACGCTGCAGATAGTCGATCAGGCTGGCGGCTACTATGTCACCCTGCGCAACGGTTTTAACATTAGGCGGCAGGAAACTGTTTATCTTTTCCTGTATCAGCGGATAATGCGTACAAGCCAGCAACAGCGTATCAATGTTGGGCGATTGCGCCATTATCTTTTCGGTATATTCTTTTATAAAATAGTCGGCTCCGGGATTGTCGTGTTCGCCATTCTCTATTAATGGTACCCAAAGCGGACAGGCTTGCTGGTAAACCTTCAGCTCGGGAAAGAAATGTTCTATCTCCAGCAGGTATGAGCCGGATTGAACCGTGCCTTTTGTGCCCAACACGCCAATTTCGTTGGTATTGGTATAATTACCGATTACCTCGGCGGTGGGACGGATAACGCCTAAAACACGCTTTGACGGATCTTCATTTTTCAGATCCTGCTGCTGAATAGTGCGCAGGGCCTTGGCCGAAGCGGTGTTGCATGCCAATATAACCAACGGGCAGCCCATCCCAAATAGCTTTTGCACACACTCCCATGTGTATTCATGTATGGCGCCGAAAGAACGGTTGCCATACGGGGCGCGGGCGGTATCACCCAGGTAAATGTAATCGTATTGCGGCAGCTGGTTAAGTATAGACCGAAAAACCGTCAGCCCGCCATAACCAGAATCAAAAATGCCTATGGGTTTATTATTTAGCACAGATCAAAAATAAAAAAAGCGCCCCGTTAATTATGAGGCGCTTATATAAAATGTTTTTTTGATGATTATTTCAAACCTAACTTTGTTTTTACCGCAGCGGTAAGGTCATCAGCCGGAGGAGCTACTATCAGTTCAACCTGACCAGAGTCAAGCACATAATTGTAGCCTTTTTCAGCAGCTACCGCCTGTATAGCTGATTTCAGTTTATCAGTTAAAGGCTTCAAAAGCTCGTTGCTCTTTTGTTCAATTTGCTTTTGTGCATTATCATGGTAGCTTGTAATACGTTGCTGAAGATCTTGCAGTTCAGTTTGTGCAGCAGTACGGGCAGCATCAGTCATGGTAGCCTCTGCTTTTTGATATGCCTGGCCTTTTGTCTGGAACTCGCCCTGCATAGTATTTAACTGATCTGAAAAAGTTTTCTGGTATGCCTGCATTGTTGTTTGCAAAGTTTTCATTTCCGGAAGCATTTCCAGTAATTGATTGGCATTAACATAGCCAATTTTTGATTGTGCCTTAGCAAAGTTGCTAACAGATATTACGCAAATAGCTATCAAAGCAACTTTCAATAATTTTTTCATCATTCCTGTTCTGTGTGTTAATTTAATTAGTGCGAATATATATAATTTTACTTAGCAAATACACCTGGCTTTAGGCCTAATTTTGTTATAACTTCAGCGCTTTTATCATACCGGGGATTAGCGTACAACATGATTACTTCGCTGTTTTTATCGAATATCATGTCGAGTTCATCGCCTTCTGCCACTGCTTGAATGGCTTTGGCAATCTTGTCCTGTATGGGTTTAATCAATGCGTTACTTCTTTGGGTCAATTCGCCGTCAGGCCCGAATTTCGACCGCTGAAAATCCTTTGCTTCCCTTTCCTTGTCTGCTATATCGGCTTCCCGGCGCTTTTTCATTTCCGGCGTCATCAAAACCTGGTCGGCCTGGTACGCTTTGTATAAACGGTCAACCTCTGCAAACTTGTTATCCACCTCCTTTTGCCACTCCTCAGATAATGCATTCAGTTGTTTTTGTACCGACAGATATTCAGGCATGTGCTTCAGAATATAATCGGAATCTACATAAGCAAAGCGTTGTGCACTGGCCCAACTAATACCTGCTAACGTAAATAACAACGTGAAAATTATCTTCTTCATAAAATAATCTCAGCTAAATTAATTAAATCCGCCGTTCAAACTCTGCGAGATCGAGAAGCTGAATTGCCCTTTGTTGGCATCAGGTATACCCGGTATTTTGTCGAAGCCATAACCATAGTCAAGACCCAGCAAACCAAATATAGGCAGGAACACACGCGCACCCACACCAACTGAACGCCTGATGTTAAACGGATTGTAATCGCTAAAATGATCCCAAACGTTACCACCTTCGGCAAATGCCAGTACAAATATGGTTGCCGACTCGCTGGCCAACACCGGATGGCGAAGCTCAAGCGTGTATTTGGTATAGATAGGACTACCTACGTTATTGTCAACCGTTGTGCCATTTGGTGCGGTAGCCGGAATAATGGAGAAGTTTTGATAACCGCGTAAACCAACAATATCGCTACCCTGCAGGAACTGGTAGTCCTGCATACCGTCACCACCCAATTTAAAGCGCTCAAATGGTGATGGCCCAACTTGAGAATTATATTCGCCCAGCCAGCCAAACCTCACCTGCGACATCAGCACAAATTTACCTGCGAGTTTAGTGAACCATTGCGCATCGAATTTCACTTTATAATATTCAACAAAATGATAACGCTGCTCCGGCGTAGCGGTCAGATAATCGGTACTGTTGAACAGTGAATATGGCGGCGTGCCCTGTAAAGTAAATTTAAAGTTTGAGCCTTGCGTCGGGAATATCGGTGCATCCAGCGAGTTACGCTGAAGCTCCTGTGTTAATTTGATGTTGTATGAAGTACCATTCTCGAATAGGTAACCAGGGTAGTTATCCAGGTTATAGTGGTCAAGGTTGAGTGAGTAATTTAGCTGGAAGTAGTTATCCGGCCAGTTTAAGCGCTTACCTAATGTAACACCCACACCGTTTATACGTACATTGTTATAATACGGGCTTGATGTTGGATAATATAGACCGGTAGAACTTGACTGCGTATAAGCCGATACCGAGAAGAAGATAGGTTTTTTACCACCCAGCCATGGCTCTGTAAAGGTAAGTGAGTAGTTGGTATAAGTTCTGCCGCTCGACTGCCCCCTGATACTCAGCTTTTCGCCGTCGCCTTTTGGCAGTGGTTTATAATCTTTAAAGTTGAAAATATTGCGGATAGAGAAGTTGTTGAACGTTAAGCCCAACGTACCTACTAACATACCGCCACCGAAACCACCAGAAAGTTCGATCTGGTCTGACGGTTTTTCAACCACGTTGAATATAATGTCAACCGTACCATCCTGCGGGTTGATGTTGGTTGGCTTAGGTTCGGTCTTTTGCTCATCAAAGCTACCCAACTGCGAAATTTCACGCGTACTGCGGATCAACAGGTCTTTATTAAATTTCTGACCCGGCAAAGTCCTGATCTCCCTTATTACTACCTTATCATTAGTAACGTCGTTACCTTTTAACGATACGCGGTTAATAGTGTACTGCGGGCCTTCGTAAACACGCATGTCAACATCAACTGTATCATTATAAATGCGTTTCTGCACCGGATCGGTGTTATAGGTAAGGTAGCCATCATTCAGGTAAAGCGATGAAACATCGTCGCTGCTTGGTGTTGGACCATTTAAGCGCTTGTTTAACGCATCTTCGCTGAAAACATCACCTTTTTTAATCTTTAATACCCTGCTCAATATGTCTGAAGAGTATTTAGCATTGCCAGACCAGGTAATATTACCAAAATAATATTTAGGGCCCTCGTGCAATTTAATTTTAATATCTACGGATTGGCCATCATGCTTGGTAACGGTATCGCTCAGTATTTCAGCATCACGATAACCCTTCTTCTGCATTTCATCAATCAGGTTTTGTTTATCGTCATCATATTTATCCTGTTTGAATTTTTTCGAACCGAATAAATTATACCACCTGCGCTGGCGGGTCTTTTTCAGGTATTTACGTAATTTCTTTTGCGAAAAAACCTTATTCCCCTCAAACGTAACACTGTTTATCATCACCTTGGTGTGTTTATCAACAGCCACATCCAGTATAATGCTGTTGGCATCTCCCGGGTCTTTACGCTGTTTAATATCAACCGTTGTATTCAGGAAACCTTTCTCGGCAAAGTGCTTTTTAATAATAGCGGTTGTAGTGCTCAGTAAGTTCTGGTTAACAATTTTATTGGTTTTATCCGTCAGCTCTTTTTGTACATCATCTATCTCGCCCTTACGTATGCCTGTAATATGCAGTTTTGATAAGCGCGGCAGTTCATGTACCGCAATTTCGAGGTAAATGGTATCGAGGTTTATTTTGGTGATATTCAGCTGCACATCATCAAACAAACCCTGCGCATACAGGTTTTTGATCACGTTTGCGTTGGCATCGCCGGGCAGGTTAATACGGTCGCCTTTTGAGAGTTTTGATATGGTAATGAGCACATCCTTATCCAGGTTTTTTGTACCGGTAACGGTAATACCGCCAATGATATAATCCTTGGGATTAAGGTAGCTCAGGCTGTCTGCCGGGATGGACCCTTTAAACAACTGCTGATTTTGACCACCTGTAACTTGCGCCATCGCGGCGAGACTTGAAACACAAAAAATTATAGCTAAAAGATATTTATTCATTCGAATATTTAAGTGGGCTAAAAATAATTTATACAGTTGTTAAAAAGTGTTAAACATAAAAATTTAATTCACTTGCTCGCTCGTAAGACCGAACCGGCGTTCGCGTTTCTGGTAATCCAGTATGGCCTCAAACAGATCTTCCTTGCGGAAGTCGGGCCATAATTTTGGCGTAAAATACAGCTCGGCATAAGCTATCTGCCATAGCAAATAATTGCTTATCCGGTGTTCGCCGCTGGTACGAATCAGCAATTCGGGGTCGGGCATGCCACTCGTGTATAAATTCTTCTCAAATGTATCCTCGGTTATTTCGTTAATGTTCATTTCGCCATTTTTCACCTTTTCGGCAATCAGCTTTGCAGCGTTCACAATTTCGCGCCTTGAGCTGTAGCTTAATGCTAATGTCATTACCAGGCCGGTATTGCCCGATGTGGTTTCTATGGCTTTTTGTAATTCGTTGTAAGCCCTGTCGGGAAGCATGGACAAGTCGCCAATGGCCTGCAGGCGCACGTTTTTCTCCATAAAGTTTTTAATCTCTTTATGAATGGTGGCTACCATCAGTTCCATTATGGCAATTACTTCCAGTTTGGGGCGATTCCAGTTTTCGGTTGAAAAAGTGTACAGGGTAATATATTTCAGGCCGATATCGCAGCATCCTTCAACCACATCACGAACAGATACAACGCCGTTATGATGCCCGAATATCCTTAATTTGCCACGCTCTTTTGCCCAGCGCCCGTTACCATCCATAATAACGGCAATATGTTGGGGCAACTTCTGCAAATCAATCTGATCCTTAAATCCCATTTTATAATTGTGATAAAAACAGGACAATCAGCCCATTTTTATTTGTAATTTTTATTCCGGGCCCCTTTTCCGGCCGCCTTTATTATGTAATTATTTAGTAAAAAGCACCATAAAAGCGGCACAAAAAATCGTTACTCCCGATTTTTTCAGGGTACAAAGGTAAAACTTAATTGCACTTTTTTTAGTATGACGTGGAAAAGAAATTGTTGGGTGTGAGGTTGAACTAAAATATAAAACCGTCATTACGAGGAACGAAGCAATCTCTGCATTATCAGGTAACGAACTTTACCTATCGCGCAGAGATTGCTTCGTCGCTGTGCTCACACAAAACTGCTCACGCCGCGCAGCTGCGGAAAGCATTAATAAACCTTCTTCTCTTTTAACAAATCAATATCCTGTTTAGAGATTGGGCCAATGGCGTAAGATGAGGTTTGGGTAAGGTTCAGTTCGTCCAGTGTACTTACCAGGTTGCGGTAAATAGCATGATCAGATGGTTTAATAATAACAATGAGGCTTTTGCCAGTTGCGGCCATTACTTTTTTACCGGTTTCGAGCAGCATTTTGTTCATATCCTTACCAAAAGCAACGGTTTTGGGTGCTATGATGGGTGCTTCGGCTGTGCCTAAGTAGCATACCGCCTGCCCTGCTTTACCAATATCAATGCTAAGCGTGCGCGATGCGGCCCAGCCGTTAGTTGGTCCCGGATCGGGTTCGGTAAGTTCCAGCGACTTTGGTTTTGTTAATGTGGTTGTAAGGATAAAGAAGGTGATGAGCAGAAACGCAAGGTCAACCATTGCGGTGAGGTCCACGCGAACGGGCAATTTTCCTAATTGCCGTGCGCCTGATTTTCCGGCGGGTAAAGCTAATTCGGCCATGGTAGTAAAAGATTTAAGGTAAAACAGGTAAAAGCAGTTTTGCTGCTTCTTTATGCAATTAACGAATAAAGATTTGATTTGTTGCAACAAAATTGCATTTTATTTTGAAGTTTTAACCACAGAGGGCACGGAGATTTACGCAGAGAGAGGATTGGTGAGTGGTTAGAAGAATTAGTAATAAATGTGGGCTGCCATCCTGAGAGATAAAATCGGGGCAACTCTGAAGGTGAAATGACATGATTATATAAACCGCGTCATTGCAAGGAGTGAGCAGAGCTGTGTGAGCGCAAAAACGTGGCAATGTCTCCGAAGTAGTCCTTTGGACTGCGCGATAGATTGCGAACGGCTGGGATTTTATAGCTCACTACCTGTCGCTTCAATCGCTCAATTGCCGCTGTGGCTGTTCATTTTGGCTTGATCCAAAACGAACCAAAAGATCAAGCCGGAAAAAACCTTCAGCCCGCAGGCAAAACACCTTGGCCCGGTTTTCCGGCAGGCCTTTACCCGCTTTTGGTTTGTCATCATAAAACTTGTCATGGGTAGCTTGTCGAAGGACGTGGACAGAGGCCTTCGCGCGCAATGGTTCGACAGGCTCAGGATGACAGTCGCACATAATTGAATTGCATTTCAACCAACCACTCACACAATCAACTTAATCAACCACTCACCAATTCCTCTCCTTACTCAAAATAACACTTCTCGGTTACGAAAGTGAAGGCGAGGGTAAACTGTACAAAGAAATATGTATCATGCGTGCGCCCGTCGCCACGCTGGGATCCGGGCGCGCCGGTGTAAACGCCGGTCTTTTCGCCCGAACGGTCTGACAATGTGCGCGACAGGTTACTGGGCAACGATGCAGGATTAGGATATGCGCCGCTTACATCGTCGAGGTAATCGGTATTCGGCTGGCGGTAGCCTGCATCGGCCATGACCGTCCATTTGCCGGAGATATTGTATTTGAAGCCTGCACCGAACGGAATAGTGAGTGCCATTTTGGGATAAGGCTTGGCTTCATTTTCGGTACGCAGTGGTTGCAGATCATAAATATGCCCGTTGTAGGTGGCCTGCGGGTTAAAGCCCACAACCCCTACCCCTAAATAGATATAGGGTGTGTAGCGGTTCTTTGTAACATCAGGAATGTAGTTCATGAAGTTGAACTCGCCTATTAATGCCAGTTCTTTTACAAAGCTGGTGAAGCTAAGGTTGCGCTGGCGCATTTGCAGATTAGACGAGGTACTGTCGGCAGCGCTGATATTAGCGAAGGTATAGTTAAGTTTGGCAGAAAGATAGCCGTTAAAGTTTCGCTTTAAATATCCCGCAAATGATGCCCCGCTGAATTTTACAGGATTGGTTGGATTAAGATCGCCCATGTAGCCTGCGCCGCCTACAGAAGCACCAAGCTCCCATGTTTGTGCACGTACACTAAATGAAACGAAGGTTAAAAGTATAATTGCTGCAAATTTCGGCATTAAGCAAATTTAATAATTGCGGGCATCCAGTCCCCACATCAATTTGTTTCTTAACGTCGTTAAATAGCTTTCATTATTTAAACGGATGAGATTGAGTTTAAAACCAGCCTTCTTTACAAAGAATCGCATGTTTTTAGGCGCCACCTCGGTACGCGAATCGCACGAGATGAGGTAATTATTACCGCGGCATTCCACCTCGAACGACAGCACACTGCTATCGGGCAATATGATGGGCCTTACGTTAAGGTTATGCGGCGCTACCGGCGTTATAGCAAAACTGTTTGAGGTTGGGAAGATGATAGGCCCGCCGCAGCTTAATGAATAAGCGGTAGAACCTGTGGCGGTTGATATAATGAGCCCATCGCCCCAGTATGCGTTCAGAAATTCGTTATCGAGGAAAACGCGGGTGGTGATCATGGCTGCATCGTCGCGCTTATGGATGGTAATGTCGTTAAGTGCGAATTTATCCTTGCCAAACACATTATTGTCTGACTCGATACACATCAGTTCGCGGCCGTCCAGCGAATATTGATTATTTACCACAGCAAATATGGCTGCCGAAATATCGCTTTTATTAATAGTAGCCAGAAAACCCAAACGGCCAAAGTTGATACCGATAACCGGGATGCCAGTATCACGTATCACGTTTACCATATCCAGCATGGTACCGTCGCCGCCGAGGGTGATAAAAACATCTATCAGGCCCTTCACCTTCTCTACGTCCTTTAAAACGTGATAATTAACTGTTTTTATCTTGTCGGTTATATGCTCGTTCAGTTGCTGGTGAACGTGTATCTCCACGCCATGCTGCGCCAGGTTATCAAACACTTCCTGTACAAAAGGTAATGCCTCCTGGTTAAACTGCCGGCCGTATATAGCGATGTTCATTGTTTGTTTATTCGTTCAATGGTTCTCATTAGTTCATTGGTGTAATGTTCTTTGGGACCATTTAGTTTTATTCTTTTTTTGGATATGTACAAATGAACCAGTGAACAAATGAACTAAAGATTAAGATAATTCATCAGCGAATCGTAACGGTCTTTAGAGCCATCGTTATCGCCAACGTTATGGAAGGTGGCTTTTACATCATAGTCGTACCGCAGGAATGTGGCCACGATTGCTGAAATATCCTGTTTGTTCACCTTCAGGGTTACCTCCATACGGGTTGAATCAGGATAAGCGTAAACGTAAGAGCTGAGTATCTGCGCGTTGTCTGACTCAACTATTTGCGCCATGTGCGCCAGCGAATTGTTTTTGTTGTTGATCTCCAGCACAATGATACCGCCGGCTTGATCGGCTGCCGTGATACGGGCAAAATACTCGTTCATGGCATTGATGGTAATAAGGCCGAGATAGTTCTTTTTATGATCGAGTACAGGCACTACGCTTAGCTTCTGCTCACAGAAGAGACGTATCACATCATAAATATGCTGGTCTGTTAACACGTATGGGTTTACCAGCGAAAGCCCCAGGGCGCCTACTTCTACCTGATTATCGGTTACGTTGGCAAAGTCGTCTTCACTTAGCAGACCTAAAAACTGCTCCTCGTTTACAATAGGCAAATGACTGATACGAAATTCGGCCATACGCTCCAGTACCCGCTGAATAGTATCAGAGGTATGAACAGGCGCGATGGCGTCAGATATCAGCTCAATTGCGTACATTATTTCTTTAATTTATTTAAAAACTCCCACAAAGCCTGGTTGAATGCTTCGGGTTGCTCCATCATTGGGGCGTGCCCGCATTTATCAATCCAAACCAGATCGGAATTCGGGAGGAGTTCGTTAAACTCAACCGCTACTTCCGGCGGCGTTACCTTATCATCTTTACCCCATATTAAACCTACGGGGATACGTATCTTGCCCAGGTCCTTACGCATATTGTGGCGTATAGCCGAACGTGCCATTGCCAGTATGCGCACTACACGGTGCCTGTCGTTTACGGTCTGAAACACATCGTCAACCAGCTCTTTTGTAGCGGTTTTAGGATCGTAGAACGTAAACTCTACCTTTTCCTTTATAAAATCATAACTCTCGCGGCGCGGAAATGTTCCGCCGAAAGCATTCTCATATAAACCCGAACTACCCGTAAGCACCATTGCCTTTGCTGCACTGGGGTGAGCCAACACATATATTAACGCAACATGCCCCCCCAAAGAGTTGCCTATAACGATAAATTTTGTAAGTTTTAGATCATGGATAAACTTGTGAACAAACTTCGCAATGCTTTTTACACCTGTAGTAATGAGCGGCTGATCATAAATAGGCAGCATTGGGATAACTACCCGATAACTTTTGCTAAACTCCTTAACCACATCATCCCAGTTGCTCAAAGCGCCCATTAAGCCATGCAGCAACAATAACACCTCTCCCTCGCCCTCATCGATATAGCTATACTCATTATGCTGTTTAAGCGCGAAATCCATATAAATTACAAGTTAAGTTGATACCCTTAATGGTAACCAGAAGTCCGAAAAGGTTATCCGGTATAAAAATAGCTTATTGCCGTTGAGTTGCAAGTTTTATTTTTAGTTGATTGGGTGAGTGGTTGATTAGGTGAGTGGTTTTTTGTTTTTTTTTAACTATTCACCTTATCAACTCAATCAACCATTCACTAATTCAGCAACGCCTTCACTACTTCCGATATCGTTTTGCCATCGGCTTTGCCGGCCAGTTCCTTATTGGCGGAGCCCATCACTTTGCCCATATCTTTTACAGATGTGGCGCCAACGCGTGCTACCAGGTCTTTCAGGTATGTTTCTACCTCTTCCCTGCTCATCTGCTTTGGCAGGTATGATTCTATCACCTGCAATTCATCTATTTCTATGGTGTACAGGTCGTCGCGGTTTTGCGCCTTGTAAATATCTGCTGATTCTTTTCTTTGCTTAGCCAGTTTTTGCAGCACTTTTATTTCGCCTTCTGTACCTATTTCTTCGCCTGCGCCTTTTTCGGTACGCGCCAGCAACAGGGCAGCTTTTATGGCACGTAATCCGCGCAATTTATCGGCATCTTTGGCCAGCATGGCCTGTTTTATATCCTGATCGATCTGTGTGGTTAGGGACATGTATTGTGGTTTTTAGTCCGGAAGTCGGAAAGTCCGAAAGTCCGGAAGTTTGTTTATTTTTTAGTCCGGAAGTCCGGGAAGTCCGAAAGTCCGGAAGTTTGTTTTATTAATTATACGATTCTTAATTTGGTTTTGGTTTCTTCATTTCCTCACTTGCGGACTTTCCGGACTTCCGGACTTTCCGACTTCTCCTA
>JBQCIS010000301.1:0-13984 GCA_051953515.1 Mucilaginibacter sp. | reverse complement strand
TCAAAGAACACCCCGTATTTATGCATGGATTCGATAATGAGGCGTACCATAACCCCCATAAAAAGGAGCACATATACCTTTTCGCGCAGTTCCAGGTTATTGAACTTATACAACACATAAAAGAATATGGCCAGGCTCATTAATTTCTCGTAAGCCAGCAGCACAACAGAGTTTGGTAAAATGAGCCACGAGAAGATGTTCTCCATCATTAAAAATGTGAAGAACAACACCAGCAGCTCCTTTATATAGAACTCATAACTGAATATTCTTACGATCCTGTTCATAAATATTTGTATTAATTACCCTGATTGCCTGTTCGCTGCCTGTTGCCTGCGGCATCCTGACCCTTTTGATAAATGCACTTACCGGCTTGAAAGCCAGTTTTACTGCTTTAAAAGCCATCTGCTTGAATAAAATAACATTAAGAAAAGCACTTACCATCAGCACTTTAATGTTGCGGTGATTATCCTCCCACTTAATTTTTCGCTCACCATGCAGGTACATGGCATTGATCTGTCCGTGGTCGCCGGTGAGCAACTTTCTATAAACGGCCGCTTTCTGGTCAACCAGGTTTTTGTTGACATAACCCAAATGCTTAATGCGCCAACTGGTATAAGCTTTTACGCCACCAATGCCCTTTACATTGGGCGAGTCCATAATAAAGTCGGCGAAATAACCGGTTGGCTTTTCGCGCCAGATAATTCTGTCGTGCCCTGCGCTATAATCCAGCCAGTACCATGAAGCCGCAAAATGGTTACGATCAATAAAATGAAAGCGTCTGAAAGCATACCGGTCTATATAGTTACTTGCCATCATTTTTTCGAGCACCTCGCGGGTTACATCCGGCTCAAATATTTCGTCTACGTCAAGCCAGAGGCACCAGTCGGGTTTGCGAAGGCGCATGTGCTCATATAACATGTTTTTGTCGCGGCCTTCATTATAACCCACTGTCTGGAGTACTTCTACCACTTTAGGGTGACCTTGCAGCATTTCCAGCGTACCGTCTGTCGAGCCGTTGTCTAATGCTACGATCTCATCTGCGAGGGTCTCATAACGTTCAAGCCATTCTTTCAGGAAGAACATCCCATCCTTTATTCGGAGCATGAGAACTAACTTTGCCATATTATTGATTTTGATGAATTGTTAAATGATTGTTAATGACCGTTAAAGGCACGACTTCGCTTTTTTTTGAAAACCTGGAACCTGTAATACGGTGAAAGGCAAGAGTGGTGTCTTTTCTGAACGAGGTATCCGCCAGCAGCACAACCGTTACAAAAACCGTAAAAATTATGGTAGTATCCAGCGCGATCTTCAGCATCAGCGCATCTGCTGGTGTAATACCATTTATCTCTGTTACGGCGGCCCAGCATATACCTGCAATAACCGGCATAGTTAGCAGCCATTGCAGTGTGATTTTACGCACGAATGAAGCCTGCAGATAGCCCAGCTTATGTAAGCGGTAAGTGAAGTAACAAAACTCCACCAGGAAGTTACCGGTTACCGCAACGGATAGAACACCTACAATGCCATAGTTTTTACCCAGTACATAATACATAACACCAATACCTAAGCCCTTCAATATGTTAACCAGGCTATTCATTTTTATATCACCCAGCGCATAGCCCATATTGGCCATAAAATATCCCACCAGCCATATAAAAAAGTTTACTACAAACAGATATAGGATAGTATTACCTGCAAACTCGCCCTTACCGGCCCAGGCGGTGATCAGGTTTGGGTATTCAAAGCAAAATATCATTACTATAAGCAATGCCGCATAAGTGTAAAACTTAAACTGCTTATTGATCAGGCTGATAATTCCCGCACGGTCGCCCTTGCCTGCCGCGTGTGATACCACCGGCATCAGCGCAACTGAGTGCCGCCCGATCATGGACTGAACGAGTTGCACCGGACGCTTGTTGATCTCGAATATGGTGATCATCCACGGTGCTATATACCGCGCAAGCACAATGGTATCCATACTGGCTGAAAACCCGCCGATTATACTTGCCAGCGATGTAAAGGAAAAAATGCGGATAAAACGTTTAAAATGCCCCCGTACAAATTCGATGCGGATGCGCTCCTTCCGCAACAGCATTTTTAATGCTGCATAATTGAAAATATTGTTGTAAACCGCGCGGCATAAATTGGCAAAAGCAATTGATATAACGCCAAAGCCCAGGTACAGTAATAAAAGGTTAACTATCAGAAACAAAATATTGGCGGTAATAGAACTGATAGCTACGGGCGATGCGTTCTGCAGCCCCTGGTTAATACCACACATGGCAAAGGACACCAGCGACATTCCGGTAGCTACAATGGTAAGAAGCAGGGCGATCTGTAAGTGCGGATACCGGCTTACGTCTTTATTAATAATTGCTCCGATAAGGAAATAGAACACGAAACCTGCTATCACCGCAATGAATAATATCCCTGTTGCCGACATAAGGCCTGAGCCTATTGTTTTGCCAATTTCTTCGTTTTCATTGCGCCCGCGGAGTTCGCCAATCTTCTGCTGCAGCACATCGCCCACTCCAGGGTCTATCAGCGTCATCCAGGCTAAGATATTGCCCGTTGCCAGCCATACGCCCAAAGTGGAAGCATCTATTTTATGCAGATAGAATGGCAGCAGTATGATGGAGTTGATGATATTGGTGATCACATATCCATACTGAAAAATAAAGTTCCACTTTAAAATATTCCTGTTCATTTATCTGCTGTAAACGCCGCTTAGCGTATTCAAAAATTTATCATCAATCACATCTATTACATCGCTATCAACCGCCGGATCAAACTTTCGCGCGAATAGCGCATCCGAACCGCTGATGGATTCTACATCAGAAACCCCCAGTATTTCGGGATGGGCAACTGTTCCGTTCTTCCACTTCATAAACCGTAAGTTATCATTGGCTATGTTATCCCTTAAAGACTTATCCGGGCAGTTGAGCAGGATCATCTGGAAGAAAAGCTCATCGGCAGCAAAAGTGTGCTGGTGATAGCGCACATATTCAGGGTGACTGGCTATATACTCCAGTATGTAATTCACCGCGCGCTTATCCATTGCCCACCATTGCGAACCGGAAAACGGCTTCATATCGGGCAACTCCCTGCGTTTTGCAAACGGCAAAACAATACCCATAAAATTTGCCGTCTTAGCTATCATCCTCATCACGAACGACAGACCAAAAAAGTATTTATTTACCCGGTACATGCCGCCGCCTGGTCCCCATTTATGATGGTTGGGCAGTGGAAAGTGGTCCATAAAGATGTTATATGGCGAATCCCGGAAAAAACGATCTATTTCTTCGTTGCTTTTAATGGGATAATCCTGCCCGCTCAGTAAGATCACTTTTTCATAATCGCCGCCCTGTACTATCCGCATCGCGTTCAGGGTAGCTTTTACCAAGCCGAAACTACCCCATCCGGTTCGCTCGCGCGGTAAAAATCTTACCGTTGGAGTGTTACGGAATATTTCCCGGAACCCTTTAATGTTACTATTCAGATCAACATGCAGAAAAAAGTTAGAATCATTGTCATCCAACCTATCTACCAGCCGCTTTACCATCTCCTCATTCTTATGCGCCAGTATGATATATGCTTTTTTCATAGGGGTATCTGAATAATTAACCTATTGATAGCCGTTTTTTATAACCGTCATTCCCATACACATAGCCATAGCCGTAACCATAAGCCTGGCCATAACCGCGCTGCGATACACCATTGAATACAATAGCGGCATTATTGAGCTTATTCAGCTTGTTATTGATGTCCAGCCTTTCCAAAAATGTCTTAGGCGTATAAGCATGGCGTACAATGTATAGTGTAATATCGCAATATGGCGAAACGATATACGCGTCGCTAACCGGGCCTACCGGCGCCATATCAATCACAATGTGATCAAACAACTGACCCAGTTCATCAAGCAGATCGCCTGCAACCCCGTTGGTAAGCAGTTCGCTTGGGCTATCGGGTAATTGGCCCGGCGCTATGAAAAATAGATTATTGTTTATTGACGTAGGAGTGAGTATCTCGCTCAAAGTCGCCTCGCCCTTCAGGTATTCCGTAATACCTTTTTCCATGTGGATGTTAAGTTTGGTACTTAGCGTGGGTTTGTTAAGGTCAAAATCAAGCAGGGCCACGCGTTTACCGGTTAGGGCAAGGCTAAGCGCAAGGTTACTGGCCACAAAGCTCTTTCCCTCTCCGGAGATACCGGAAGTAACCATAATGCGCTTCTTATCATTACCAATATCCAGATAATGCAACGTAGTACGCAAACGCCTGAACTGCTCGGCAATAAGTGTTCGTTCGCTGGTGCCGATAACAATATTCTTTTTGGATTTATCGACAGTGATCTCGCCGATAACCGGTAGTTGTGTAAGGTCTTCAATATCTTTCTGAAACATCACCGTACGCGACAATGATTCTTTAGATAATACTATACTGAAACCGATAACAAAAGCGAGTATTAAAGCCGCCAGGTAAACCAGTTTTTTATTAGGGCTTACCGGCGAATCAGATGATTCGGCACGGTCTACCACTTTACTGCCCGGATCATTGGAAACAAAGGAAAGCGCTGTTTCTTCCTTCTTTTGCAGCAGGAAGGTGTACAGCCCATTCTCAATAGTTTGCGCCCGGCTGATATCGATCAGTGTTTTTTCTGTTTCGGGCATGGCACTAAGTGTTGATGAATAAGCCCCGTTTGTGTTAGACAAGTCCTTTTTGGTTGCTGCCAGTGCCTGGCGCTGATTCTGAATATTTTCCAGAATCTGCGGTCTGATCTTTTCTATCTTCTCCTCATCTGCAATAATCATCGGATTGTTTTCGCCGGTGGTCTTTTTCAGACTTTCCACCTCAAGCTGCAGCTCGTAAATGTTTTTCACCATTGCGGTTAAGCCGGGGTCTTCAATACCTGCGGTGGTAGGCACAATGGCTTTACTCATATCTTTCGAGCGTACATAAGTATCAATTTGGTTCAGCACCGATAGCTGCATATTGATTTCGCTCGTTTTCTGGTCATTTACACTCACATTTTCCAGTAAGGTTTTACCCTGTGTACTGATATCAATAGCACCTTTGCCCGATTTATATTCTTCCTGCTTCCGCTCAATGTCCTGTAATTGCTGCTGAACAGTAGCAAGCCGCTGGTCTAAAAATTTGATGGTATTGGCTGCAAGTACATTCTTTTCAGTAACCAGAGATTGATTATAAGCATCGACCAGTTTATTGAGGATATCCTGACCCCTCTCAGGCACCTCGTCGGTAATGCTCAGGTCGATAATACTAGAAAGCTTATTAGCCGATTCCACATTAAGTGCGGATGAAATGTTGTGCACTACTTTCTTCGGATCGATAATGGAGAAATAAAACTGCCCATCGCCGGCGCTTTCAACATAACGCGGGTTATTAGCAAACCGCAACCGGCCATAAGGCGTATTCACCCATTCATCAAGCGGGTAGCTGGCCTTGCCTATTGCTACCTTGTTGTTAGAGAATCTGAAGGGCACCTTTTTTACCAGTTTAAGGGTGTATGTACTATCAGGAACAACAATAACAGGCGACGTAGTATAAGCCAGCTTATCCCTAAACCTGTCTTTTTGGTAAACAGGCGCACACAGGTCAAGCTCGTCAACTACCTTATTGATCAGCGTATTTGATTTGATCACCTCTATTTCGTTATCACTGTTCTTTTTAGGTGTCAGCAGATCAAGCGCCTGCAATTCTTCCGACTCTTCCGAGCCTTTTTTCTCATCCTTAATCAATATGCGGGCGTGCGATTCGTATTTAGGTGTTGCCATTTGCAGGTACAGCCAGCCGGCGGCAAGCATTACTACAACCAGTGTTGCAAACAAAGGCCAGTAAGGCATCAGCTTCTGAATGTTAATAGTATTGTTGTTAGCTGCGTCTTTCTCCCTGGAGATCTTTCTTATTAATTCCATAATAAACCCGTTTAATGTTTGTAAACAATTCCCTCAACCACAATGGCTATCAGCGATAAGGCGCTGAATACAATAGGCAGTATCTGATTAGACCGGCTGGTGCTTGCTATCTTATTTTTATTAGCTGAAACCAGCACGATGTCATTTGATTTTAAATAATAGTAAGGCGAGTTGAAAAGCTCGTCAGAGTTCAAGTCGATATGTTTGATCTTTTTAATGCCACTCTCTTCCCTGATGATCATTACATTGTCCTTGCGGCCATAAATGGTAATGTCGCCGGCAAGGCCAAGCGCTTCGAGAAGCGATATTTTTTCACTTGGAACGTTGATCACCGTCGGATGAGCTACTTCACCCAGTACGCTTACCTTAAAATTCAGTTGCCGCACCATCACAATAGGGTCAAGCAGCAATTTTTTATCGATAAGGCTTTGTGCTATGTGTTTTCGTATCTGCTCAGTAGTTAGCCCGGCTACTTTAATATCGCCTAACACAGGATACTGGATATACCCGGCAGAATTTACCAGATAGCCGGGGGTTTGCAATATGCCGCCTGTTGCGCTGCTGGCAGCCACGGTTTGCACATTGGGGCTATTAAATATAATGGTAGCCTGCGGATTTAAGCTGCTTACGCTGATGCTTAAAATGTCGTTGGCCTGTATATAGGTTTTAGGCGGGGTAAGGTCGCGAACAACTGTTGAATCGGGTTCGTCTGCGAAATATACGGCAGGTCTCGTATTGGCGCACGAACATGCCAGCATTGTGCATAGCAATAGTAATAAAGGCCCGGTTAAGCTTTTGTTGAAGTTTTTCATTGCAGGTACGTGTGTTAAATATTAGTATGTATGAATTAACTATTAACACCGTATCAACAAGAAAAAATTAACCTTTGTTTTATTTATTTTACTACAACATTTACATTATTTTAAAAACCAATTTAAACGCTTAGCAAATTAACCCAAGCATTAGTAACACCGTGTTTTTTAATACTTTCAGGCAATAAAAAAGCCGCCCAATAGGCGGCTTTGCTTTTTTCAATTCCTGTTATCAGTTATTGACAACGATCTTTGTCTTATGCAACTCTTCGTATAATGTAATAATATACTCCTGCAAGTGCAATATTTTTGCGGCCTGCGCGTCAATGGTCTCTTTCGCTTTTTTTAATTCATCCTGTGCTTCCGGTGATTCATCGGCATCGCCAAGGAACATTTCGCTGATATGAACTTCAAAAAGATCGGATATTTGCGCTAACCTTGATACATTAACATCTGTTACATCAGTTTCAATTTTTGAAAAAGCCGGAACGGAAATACCCAGCTTCTCTGCTGTTTCCAGTTGAGACCAGCCTTTTTTCTGACGTAAAGCTTTTATCTTTTTTCCTATTTCGAGCATGATTTTCGGGCATCCGGTCAGGAATGCCAGCTGTTTATACCTGGTTGAAAAAAATATTCCCGCAGGAATATTTCAAATATACGTAAATAAACACAAAATGTTGTACTTACACAACTGTTAATTAAATAAATTAAGCGCTATATTATAGTTGTTTTCCCCACTGTATAATTAAATCACCCACGTTAAACTAACCCATTCTAAATTTTTTTTGCTCATAATATACTCTCATTAAATACTAATCATCAGCAAATCACGTTCAATTTAGTTACTCCTTAAAATTATACAAGTATGTATATTTTTTTAATCACTACTTACATGCCAATAACCGTGCCGATAATTATTTAATTTAAAATTTTATTTCGCTAAAAATAAGCGAGTTACAAATTAACGTTTTAATTTTTGATTAAAATATTTTAGTTTCGGAAACATTGCGTTGAAAATCAACGTAATAAGCTACTAATTAATTTAAACGAAGATTAAGATGAAATTTGGAATTGCACTCCGCGAACGGGTAATGTTTATTTTTTTAGTATTGATGATAACGGCTTCAGCCAGTATTTTTTCGTCTTGCAAAAAAGATGCCATGGTAACCCCAGCGCCATCAGCCACTATTAATGGCAACTTTTCAACAATGTCGCTTGATGCTACAACAGCTACATCCGGACTTACCCATGAACAATGGACGAGCGTTTCCGGTAACGATGTAAGCGAAATTCCCTTGTCAAGTACACCTTCTTCAACAACAACTCTTTCGACCCTTGAATTACCGAACACATCTGTAGCTAATACTGCTGACCGTATACGCGGCTATATTACCGCGCCAACTACCGGAAACTACACCTTCTGGATAGCCGGCGACGACGCTGCCGAATTATGGCTCTCTACAGATGCTACCCCGGCACACGCAGTTAAGATAGCGAGCTTTGTAAGCTGGACAAACTTCCGTGAATGGAATAAGTTCAGTTCACAGCAATCTGCATCGGTAAAACTAACTGCCGGCACTAAATATTATATACAGGTATTGCATAAACAAGGCGCCGGCGATGGCAGTCTTTCGGTACAATGGCAGTTGCCAGGCGGAGCGTATGAAACTCCCATACCGGCAAGCAGGTTAACTCCTTATATTACCACTCCGGCCACCGCTACAGGCTTGCTGCACGAACAGTGGACCAATGTTTCGGGTAACGATGTAAGCGAGATCCCTTTAACCACAACAGCCAATTCAACAACAACTCTTTCGGCCCTTGAATTACCGAACACATCTGTAGGCAACACGGCCGATCGTATCCGCGGTTATATTACTGCGCCTGCAACAGGAAACTATACTTTTTGGGTAGCGGGTGATGACGCTGCCGAGTTATGGCTATCTACAGATGCTACACCAGCACACGCAGTTAAGATAGCGAGCTTTTTAAGCTGGACAAACTTCCGCCAGTGGAATAAATTCAGTTCACAGCAATCTGCATCTATCAAACTTACTGCCGGTACCAAATATTATATACAGGTATTACATAAACAAGGCGGGGGCGATGGTAGCCTTTCGGTACAATGGCAATTACCGGGCGGATCGTATGAAACGCCAATTCCGGCAAATCGCTTAACACCTTATGTGCCATCTGCAGTAACAACAGCGGCAGTATATTCAAGCTACACTGCATCAGGTGTTATCAATCTTACCAATCAGCATGATATTACTATCAGCGGTAAAGCAATTGCAGGCGGCAACGTACCTTGTATTACCCTAACCAATTGCTATAACATACACATTACAGGTTGTAAATTATATAATTCGACAGATGTTGGCATTCATGCATATAAATGCTACAACATAACAGTAGACAAGAGCTACTTTACTAATGTAGCTTCTGGCGTGTATGCTGAGCAAACCACCAATGGCGGAATTGTGGTAAACAACAACCAGTTCCTGAACATGGTTGGTCCATTCCCAAGGGGACAATTCGTTCAGTTCAATAATGTGAACGGTGCTGGCAGCGCTGTTACCAATAACAAAGGCGAAAATATTCTTGGCCAAAGCCGTGCCGAAGATGCAATAAGCATGTATCAGAGCAATGGTACAGCATCAAGCCCAATCATGATTTCCGGTAACTGGATTAGGGGCGGCGGCCCAAGCTCAAGCGGCGGCGGTATCATGCTCGGCGATGAAGGCGGCTCTTATCTCGTAGCACAGAATAACCTGCTGGTTAATCCGGGCGAATATGGCATGGCTATAGCCGGCGGCGATCATAACTCCATCTTAAATAACACCATTTACAGTGTTTCGCAGTCATTTACCAACGTTGGCCTTTATGTAAACAGCATAAACGGGCATACGGTAACCAACGCCACAGTTAGCGGTAACAAAGTATTATTTTACAACAATACAAACTATGCTAATAACTGCTGGCTTGCTCCTGGCACAAATAAACCTTCGGGTTGGGATACTTCCAACACGTGGGGCGCAAGCAGCTTATCGGGCTCCGTTTTGCCAGGCGTTATTATCACGGACAATTAAGATTAAAGATAGCCCTAATTAACATAGATGAAATGGCCGGTAATTCCGGCCATTTTTAGTTTTTGGGCGAAAAGTGGCCATTCACCAGGAAATTGTCGTCGAGCCAGAATGTGTAACCAACAGCAATAGAAGCTGCGCCTGCATAATTCACCCCAGCTGATTGATCTTTTTGCAGTTTAAGGAAACCATAATTTCCGCCGACCTGAACAAATATGCTGCTAAGATGAAAAAAGTAGCTTACTCCCACATTGCCGTCTATACCGGCATTGAACGTATTTAGTTCAGGCTTTATATTTTCGCTGGTACCTCCTATCATTTGCTGATCGGGGGTCACCAATATCTGGTTGGCCGACATTAAGAAAGCAGCATAAGGCCCTACATTTACGAAAAAACGCATGGGTGATTGCGCACCCAGTTGCCAGCCAAACTTGGCCAATAACGGTATCATCAGGTAGTTCAGTTCTGCAAACTTCACATCATTGGCATATTGCGGGTCGTTATAATTTAACGAAGAAATAAACATACCATGTTTACTTCCCTGTGCAGAATATTCCAGCATTGGCTGAAACGAAAAACGTTCAGAAAACCTGATCTCTGCGAGGATACCGGCATCCAATCCAATATCAGGATGACTGAAAATATTGCTTGACCCATAAGAAAGGCTACGTGTACTGGGCCCCGCAAATACCCCCCATGATGTAAGGCTTTGCGCTTTTAATATGCTCAAATTGCATATTAATACCAATGCGGTAAGTAAAAAGTATCTGTTTTTCATAATAAGTAACCGTTTAGATAGAAATAAGATATGGTATTAACCAATATATAGTTGAAATGTTTACCATTGGTTAATAATCTATCTAACAATTAAGGCATATTATTAAGAATATTATAAGCCTGTAACGTTACCGCATCATGCTTTTTACGGTTAGTGTCCTGAATACTGGCGGCCAGGGGTTTAAAAGTAAAGACTGCAACCCCTTCGTCAACATTAGAATTGTAGGATAGTGACAGCTTGACCGATTGGGTATTCCAATCGTAAACATTACCGTATTCAAGGGGCTTTCCGGTGAATTGCCCATAGTTTTTCAGAAAGTTACTCAACACTTTATAGGCATCTTTCTCTGCAAAAAAGAGATAAATATTCACAATCTTATTTTTGTAGGTGCGTATGCCTACCATATCTAATTTTAAACCGGAATCAATGGTCAGTGTTTCTGCGTCGCTGCAGGCGTAACTAAAACAACTATCGGCATCTGGTCGTTGGTTATTGTCCAGGTATTTCAATGGCCTTACCTGCAAATTATTGATATCTTCACCCAGAACAATTTGTTTAAACCCCTTCGCTGCAACCAGATACCTGAGCGATCCGCATTCAATGGTCTGAGAAATGCCTTTTAACGGTAAGGCTAACAGTAGTACCGCTAATAATAAAGCGGGTAAACTTTTCGTTGACATGGATTCCTGAAATAAAAAGTGATTTCGAAATCATAGCAACAAACTTCATGCAAATAAATACTTTAAGTTAACAAAAAACAATATAATAGTTAATTAACTTAAATCATTATGGTTAATTAATTAAACTATTGGATTATTTTGCATACACACTTAACCAAATACTATACACCATATTGTATAATAATTTAGATAACAGGCAACACAAGCCCATTAGATCAGGCAATTTTTACAGTGATGAGGCTTCAATACAGAAGCAGAAGTTGATGAGGCACCAAATGTACTGATTATTAACTGGTTGAACCAGCAGGTAAAACCAGCAAGCAATTATTCCTTATAGGTAAACAATATTACGGCTGATTCGCCCAGTACCACCTGGTCACCCTCTTCAAGGCGGTGACCAATCTGGGTTGATACCAGTTTGTTAAGCGTTTCGCTTGCACCCGAACGCACTTTCACCTTATTGTTTGGCGGAACGCCGCCATCATCGGCATACAGCATAAAACTACCGGTATCGTTGCTCCACTCAATGTGGGCGTGTTGGCGGCTGATGTATTTGTTAATTTCGTTGTTCACGTTGCCTGGAAAAGCGATATGGTTGAGCCTGAAAAATCCGTCGTCTATCTGCGCGCTGCTGTCGCGGCCGATGTTGAGCTTGCCGTCTTCTGAATGGATAATGTATACCTTTTCCTCGGCTTCGCCATTTAAAACCTTAATGTATGCCGTTGCCGAACGGCGCACTGTGTTATCCTTTGTGCGGATGAACAAGCCGGCATCCGCACCTTTTACGGGGCGGGTTTCGGGTGGCATTTCAGCTACATAGCTTATTTCCAGCGTCCATGCCTGGGGCAGGTCAAGCGCGTAGTCATCAGCTATTTTCTGAATATCTTCTTTTAGCCTGCCTGCCTCTTCGGCGTATACAGCAGCCTCATAAACATGGCGTTCGCTGTCGGGCGCGGTAATGAACAAGTCAATGCCCTTTATATTTTTGCCCTCGCCACCTTCTGCCTTTTGCAATTCATTTTTTATAGCCTGCAAAATGGCGGCACGAACAGTTTTTACGTCGCCGGGCTGATTATCTTCTTCCTTTTTAAAAAAATTGAACATAGCTGTTTTGTTTATGATCACTGCTGATCGTTGCTATCGTTATTGTTATCATTCTGGTCGGGGCTCATGCTTTTAATGTATCCCATCTTCAGCAGCAATGGTATCACATGCTGCCCTGCCAGATGTACCGCGTCAGATGAGCCTTTGGTCGATTCTATACGGATACAAGTGACCACATAACCTGTATTCTGCGGATTCGGCGCAAAAAACACATACCAGCCATCGTTAATGCTTTTCCCTTTCCAGATGCGCTCCGGCGTACCGGTCTTGCCAGCTACTGAAATACCTAATATCGGCACTTTGGGCGCGCTCTGTTCTATCATGTACTGCTTCAACAATGCTGCGTAAGCTGGTTGGGTAAGTGTTTCTGATACTTTTGGGTTGATGGTGGTATCGTTTACCTTTAAGGCAAACCTGCTCGCCATCAATACCCCATTATTTGCCACGCCCGATGCCAGGCGTGCAATAGCCGCCGGGGTAGCGATCAGTTCGCCCTGCCCCCAGGCCATACCCGAAATACCTTTTGCTCGGGTTTTATGTATGTTGTTCGGATCATACGGCGGTTTGGCGTTGAACTCGGTCTTGCGCCAGAGCTCGCGCCATTTTTCCTGCTGCGCCCCGTTTGAATTATTGGGCCGTTTGTTGTAATAGTAGCCCCCCACCCCATGCAGGAACATACCGGTTTTCAGGTACAGTGTGGCCATTTCTTCCTGCAAATGCTGCTGGTTGGCCAGCTTAATGAAATACACGTTGTTTGAATGTACGATGGCCGACTCCAGGGTGATGTTACCGGTTTCGTCAGGTTCTATCCCTTTGGTTCGTATTCTTTCATAGCTATAAACCGGGTAGATCACCTTCGTCGCATCTCCACCCAGTTTATTAAATGCAGCCATAGCCGTAAGCACCTTTGCAGTTGAACCTGGCTGTGTAGCGTAGGTAAATCCAAGATCAGATGTGGTAACCCATTGCGATAGCTTATTCTGGTCGGATAGGCTCATGGTAAGCAGGTCCCAGTTCTTTATTGGCGGCAAAGGGTATTGTGTGGATGCCAGTACATCGCCGGTTGCCGATTCCATCACTACTACCGATACACGGTTATCATACAGCGAAGTATCCGAAGCGATCGACTTTTCAATACTGGTTTGCAATTGTGCGTCGACGGTTAACTGAACATCGCGGTTTTTATTTTTGAAGGAGTCCACAGCTGTGCTGTTTATTCCGGCGATGAGCAGGTGGGCAATGGCACTGTAATCCTTCTTACTTACGGTCATCTCCCTCATACCACGCGGCAGAAATCGGTCCTCCTGGTAACGGGATGCCTTAACTGTGTAATTAGATATAGGCATTTTAAACCCACGCAATTCGGCAGCATGCTCGTATTCGGCGAAGTAACCGTTCGGGCTGCCATCAAAAACCAGCGTATTGGCATCGCCCAGCCAGAAGAACAGCTGATCCTGGAACGGATAATAGCGCGTTAACCGCTTATGCATTGCCGAATCCAGATCGTAGTCACCTGCGCCCGCTTCGTTGAGCTTATTGGTTTGCTTTTTAATGAGCTGTGGATTGCTGGTGGCCAGTATCATGCCTT
>JBQCIS010000300.1:0-12939 GCA_051953515.1 Mucilaginibacter sp. | reverse complement strand
TTATTTTCTGCCATATAATACAGCGTGTCTATACAAGCGGTTATGGCTTTACGCGGCGAAAAGGTGTCTTTTTTGTTTATATCTACCGACCGGCGCTCCAGTTTATCGGTGTCAAGCACGTTGTTTACGGCTCCAAGTATCAGCTCGGACGAAAGATTGATGGAGGCTATTTTCTTTTCCTGCTCCGGCAGGATGGGGGTTTTCTTTAGCAGAAAAACGGCACTGTTAATAGCCATTAGTTTATTGCGTATCTCATGGCTCATAATGGCCAGTATTTCTGATTTTTGCGAGGCCAGTTGTACCGCGCGTTCGTTTTCCGTCCGGTATCTGTTTTCGGCTTCAGTGGCTTTACGCATGTAAACGATGAGCAGCGCAATGAAAATAAGCACCGCTACCGACGCAATACTGGTATAAGTATTAAGGTCGGAAGTGGCCAGCTGGTATTGGTGCAGTGCCTCATCGCGGCTCTTTTCGTAAGCAACATGATCAATATCCTGCAACTGTTGTATCACCTGCCTGAGCTCTGTAAGCAAAGTGAGGTTAGCCAGTATTAATTCCTGCCTTGAGTGGGTAATTAAATCATATTGGTGCCCTGCCATTTTTAACAAGTCGGCAGGAGTGACCGGTTTAGACGGTTTTATCTGCAAATAACGTGTAGACTTAAAAGTGCTGGACTTATGGTGAATAGTTACTACCTTAACAGAATTCTCATTATTCAGGGCGTCTTTTATCCGTTTAAACAGGCCGCTTTTGCTTTTCTCTACCCTCGTGATTATTATCGTATCCGGCTTTAACGTCCTTCTTGTATATTGAGTAGTGACATTTTGCGATTGCGTGGCCTGCAAGCCAGGGTTTAAAGTTTTGCTGGTGGTGAACTTTAGTAAGGAATCGAGGCCTTTTTTCAGATCGAACAGCTTTTGCGAGATGGATAATTTTTGACGTAATGCCAGGCCTATCTGTTTACGGCTCATGGGCAGGTTGGCGTTATCGCTATGATAATGATCAAGAATGACGCCCAACCTGTTAAAAATGCCATTTAATTCCTGTTTATATTTATCAAGTTCGGCAGGGTTTCCGGTGGTGCCCGCCTGTTGAAAATCATTTTCGGCAAGGTTAAGGTCAACAAGCAGGTTACTTATTGCAGTCTGGGGCGACGATTGGTTAAGCTGGTTGCTAAGGCGATCTAACTTATTGATCATCATTTGCCTCAGAATAAAAGATCCGGCCGTGATGATAAGGATGAGTAATAGAAATATTAAAAAGATCCTTCGTGATATTCTTGCAAAGGTTCCGGGCTGAGGTCTGGCCATTCGTTGTTTATTTCAATACAAAAATAATTAATAAGGTCAAACCTTTGCAAGTTATTATTGTTATGGGCCTCATTGTCCCTTCAATTATTTTTTCGCTCTATAGCATTTTCGGTGTTAATTGTAATGTTACATTATCATGAGCGTTTGCTTAACCTGTATATTTGCAACCTGCTTGCGTAAAAACAATGAGTGAAAAGTTTGATTACAGGGCTGCTCTGAAAAATATCCCGCATAAGCCAGGGGTATATCAATATTGGGACAGCGAGAAGGAGTTGATCTACATCGGCAAGGCTAAGGACCTGCGTAACCGTGTTGGCTCTTATTTTAATAAGGACCTGAACGTGAATGCCAAAACCCGTGTGCTGGTATCCAAGATCAGGAACATTACTTTCACCATTGTTGATACCGAGGTTGATGCCTGGCTGCTGGAAAATAGCCTGATAAAAAAACATCAGCCCCGCTATAATGTGATGCTTAAGGACGATAAGACCTATCCCTGGATCATCATTAAAAATGAAAACTACCCCCGTATTTTCTGGACACGCCGCATCATCCGCGACGGCTCAAAATATCTCGGTCCGTATGCTTCAGTAAGCATGATGCACAATATACTGGAACTTATACGCGAAACGTACCCGCTGCGTACCTGCAACCTGCCGCTCACACGGGAAAATATCGATAAGGGCAAGTTTCGGGTTTGTTTGGAATATCAGTTGGGCAATTGTAAGGGGCCATGCCAGAGCCTGCAAACCGAAGAAGATTACGATAACAGTATTGAAGAAATAAAGGATATCCTGAACGGCAAAATAGGAGCGGTGCTGCGCGGCTTAAAAACAGAACTGGATAACGCCGTCGCCAACATGAACTTTGAGTATGCACACAAACTGAAACGCAAGTTTGACCTGCTGGAAAATTACCAGAGCAAATCAACCGTGGTAAATTCGTCCATTACGGATGTGGATGTGTTCAGCATTGCTTCTGAGGAGAAATATGCTTTTGTGAATTTCCTGAAGATTATGAATGGCACCATCATCCAAACCCAAACCATCGAACTAAAAAAACGCCTCGATGAAACTGACGAAGAACTGCTTACGCTGGCGATATCGGAGTTCAGAAGCAGGTATAATAGCCATTCAAGGGAAATAATCGTTCCGTTTGCGATAGACCTGGAAGATACGGCCGGCATTAAATTTACCGTACCGAAGCTGGGCGAGAAGAAAAAACTGCTGGACCTGTCGCAGAAAAATGTGCTGTTCTTTAAAAAGGAAAAGATAGACCAGTACGAAAAGCTCAATCCGGAAGTACGCACCGAGCGCCTGCTTGCGCAGATGATGAAGGATTTGCGCATGAACCAGCTGCCGCGGCATATCGAGTGTTTTGATAACTCCAACTTCCAGGGCAAGTACCCTGTATCGGCTATTGTGGTTTTTAAGGATGGTAAGCCATCCAAAAAGGATTATCGCCACTTTAATGTAAAAACGGTTGAGGGCCCGAACGATTTCGCCACAATGGAAGAAGCCGTACACCGTCGCTACCGCCGTATGCTGGAAGAAGGAACGGAACTGCCGCAACTCATCATTATCGACGGCGGTAAAGGACAGTTGTCGGCAGCGTTAAAGAGTTTGAAACTGCTGGGTATTGATAAACAGGTAACGGTGATCGGCATAGCCAAACGACTGGAAGAATTATACTATCCGGGCGATCAATACCCCCTTTACCTCGATAAAAAATCCGAAACGCTTAAAGTCATCCAGCAATTGCGTGACGAGGCGCACCGCTTCGGTATTACCTTCCATCGCAAAAAGCGCGACAAAGGCACGCTGGTTACCGAACTGGAACTGATAGAAGGTGTAGGTAAAACTTCTGCCGCCAAACTGCTCAAATATTTTAAATCGGTAAAGAAAGTCCGCGAAGCCAGTGAGGAGGAGTTGATGGAGGTGGTGAACACCAAACAGGCAAAAGCGATACGTGAGTATTTTGCGAAGTAAGTCTTTATGATTGTCATTGCGAGGAGGTACGACGAAGCAACCTCATCGCGTGTCTTTGAAAGCGAGGCGGTTGCTTCGCTGCACAATGCCATTCCACTATCCGCTCGCAATGACAAGTTGGGGATAAAATCAAAAAAACAACTCCGCCGCTACATGATCTGCATATAATTTACCGGTTTGCGTTAATCGTATTATGCGGTCTTGCAATTCAATATATCCCTTCTCAAAAAACTCACCGGCGCTTTTCAGCAGTTCTGCATCGCTGCCTTTGGCAATGGAATTGAGTTTGTCGAGGTCAAGTCCCCATATCGTGCGCAGGGAGGTCATGATATATTCGTTCAGGCGGTCTGTTTCCGATAAAAATTCTGTTTCGGCAGGTACCTGATTGTTTTCCAATGCTTCGATGTATTTGGCGTTATTGGCAATGTTCCACTGGCGGGTTTCGCCGTTATAGCTGTGTGCCGATGGGCCGATGCCGAGGTATTTCACGCCTTTCCAATAGTTGGAATTATGCCGCGAATACTGCCCCGGTTTGCAGTAATTGGATATTTCATAATGCTCGAAACCATGTTGTTGCATGGCGTCCATCATATACAGAAACTTCGCGGCGCTTTGTTCGTCATTCATGGGCGGCTGTTGTTACTTTTTGATGAACGATTCCAGTGCGGTACGAGGCTCAACCGTCATGGAATAGGCGGATACATGCGGCACACCCAGTTCAAACACCTTATGGAGGTTATGCTTCCATTTCTGGTCGGTAAGCAGGGGATAGCCATAGATCAGGTCGACAGTAATATTTTCGATCCCCGCATCCTGCGCGCGTTTTACAGACGATTCTGCCTCGGTGCTGCGGTGTGCCCGGTTCATCCATTGCAGGTCATCATCGAAAAAAGATTGTATGCCGATGCTCAGGCGGTTTACCGGTGTTTGGGTAAGCGCTTTGATCTTGTTTTTATCCAGATCGTCGGGATTCGCTTCAAGCGTGATCTCTGCCGATGAGGAAACCGAATGCAGCTCCGTTATGGTATTAATGAGCAGGCTGATCTCCGCATCGGTTAATAAAGAAGGTGTGCCGCCGCCAAAATAAATGGTTTCGATGGTTTCGCCGCCGAGATAGCTTTTTTGCAGTTTGATCTCCTTTACGAGCGCCTGCAATAAATCATCCTTATATTTAAGGGAAGTGCTGAAATGGAAATCGCAGTAATAACAGGCCTGTTTGCAAAAAGGGATGTGTATATAAATGCCTGCCATGCGGCAAAGGTAGCAAGTAGCCGTTAAATAATGCGCAACGTATCATTTAAGTTAAATTATAATACGCATTTATTAAAACACCAATTATTAAGGTATTTTTGTGCCGGATAGATACCCCTGTTTTACAAATGCGCGTTATTGTTTTAACTATATTACTAATGTTGGCAGCCATTACCGGCCTTCGCGCGCAGCAGGATTCAACCCAGGTTAACTACGCTGATTCGGCAGCGGCGTATCAGCCGCACCGCATGGCTTTTCTTGATTCGGTTGCCCAGGCATCTGCCAAAAGAGAGCAATTTGTAGAAGATTCGCTGGCTACCATGTACATCATGCCCGATCCGCACCGGCCAAGCCAGCTGTTTAAACTTTCACAACAAACAGCCTACAAGGGCCGCACGTTTCTGGATATTCCGTACATTGTTAAAAAGCATACAGGTTATGGCCGCACCCGTACCAGCCGCGATCCATGGGTTATTGTGATGATTATTGCCATATTGCTGTATACGGCGCTCCTGAACTTTGCATTGGGCGGAGATGTAAAGAATATATTTCAATCATTTTACAGTAAGCGGTCTGTACAGGTAGAGAAAGACGACAGACAAATCAGTACATGGGCGTTTATTGGCCTTTTCTTGCTTTTTTGCGCAACATTCGGCCTGTTTTTATACATGCTGGCATCGTACAATAACCGCTACTACAGTGTAAGCGGTATGCAGTTATTCGGGGCCTTATCGCTAATGGTGTTATCGCTTACAGCGCTCAAATTTATTGCTTTAAAGGTAATAGGCTTCTTGTTTGATATAAACGCCGTAGTAGGCGAGTACATTACCACCCTGTCGCTTACCTATTTTAATATAGCATTTGTGTTTTTGCCGGTTATTGTTTGCTTTAGCCTTATATCGGCTCAATTTATCCCCGTTTTATTGTGGGTAGCGGCAATTCTGGTAATTGTAATATTCGTGTGGATATACATCAGGAGCAGTGTAAGTATAATTTCTAATTTTCGATTTCATAAATTTTATTTATTTATCTATCTTTGTGCCCTCGAAATTTGTCCCGTGTTGATATTGGTTAAGGTACTTAATTTATAGAATTTAGGACAGTAATATAATATTTTGGAAGATAGAAAGAAAAAGGTTAAAAGTATACTGGTTACGTTACCGAAACCTGAAAGCGATAAGAATCCATACGCAGAGCTGGCCAAAAAGCTTAACCTGAAGATAGATTTCAGGGCGTTTATACACGTTGAGGGTGTACCAGCGAAAGATTTTCGTAAAGAAAAGATTAACCTGGGCGATTTTAGCGCTGTTATTTTCACCAGCCGTAACTCTGCCGATCATTTTTTCCGTATTTGCGAGGAAATGCGCTTTGAGGTGCCGGTTGAAATGAAATACTTCTGTCTTTCTGAAACCATTGCGCTTTACCTGCAAAAGTATATCCAATACCGTAAGCGTAAAATATTTTTCGGTAAGCAAACCGCAGCAGATCTGGCCGAAGTACTCAAAAAACATTCGAACGAAAAATTCCTTTATCCTTGCTCTGATGTGGCAGCTGAGGAAACACAGAAGTTTTTGCTCGAAAATGGTTATAACTTTACGCCCGCCGTGCTGTTCCGCACCGTATGCAGTGATCTTTCAGACCTGGCCGACGTGTTTTATGATGTAATTGCATTCTTTAGTCCGTCGAGCATACAGTCGTTATACAAGAACTTTCCCGACTTTAAACAAAATAACACCCGCATTGCCGCGTTTGGTGCTACCACCCATAAGGCGGTGCTCGAATCGGGCCTGATACTGGATATACCTGCGCCTACTCCGCAGGCACCTTCCATGACCATGGCGATAGAGCAATATGTGAAGATGGTGAACAAGTAGCCTGTGGCAATTAATTTAACTTTTCTGAAACTTTCATTACCGCTTACTCGTTAAACGTATAATTGGTTAGCGGGGGCGAAAAGTGTGCAATCTACGATTGTCAAGTATTCAATAAATATGTTGAGAATCAAGTGTATATCAGCTAAATGTTGATGCCTTGGCAAGTTGTGGTCTGATTAAAAAGTTAAATTTTTAACTTTAGCTTCACCAATATTTGATATATTCGGGCGCATTATGTTGTTTATTTAATAATCAATAGCCAATATTTGAAAAATCTATATGAGAAAGATATACTCTTTGATTGTTTTTGTCGGACTCGCAACCGCTTTTAGCAGTTGCCGGAATGGCGGGGGAGGAGAGCTTACCGGCGTCCCACAACGCAATTTCAGGGCAGAAGTGCCATTTGGCATGGTGTATATTCCCGGTGGTTCATTCCTGATGGGGCAAACAGATCAGGATGTAACATTCGCACAGATCGCACAGACCAAACAGGTAACCATCGCACCATTTTTCATGGATCAAACCGAGATCACCAACAGCCAGTACAAACAATTCGTTTGGTGGGTACGCGATTCAATAGCTATTACCAATTATCTTAACGACCCCAAATATTACATTCAGCCCAAAGGCGCCAAGGGTGCCAATACCGGCGGAAGGAAATACATTAACTGGGATTATGTAAAAAAATACCCGGTTTGGAGCATGAAAGGTAAAAACGGTAACTCGGCATCTAAACTGGAAGGTATGTACTACCAGGGCGACGACCGCGTTTTCGACCGTAACGAGCTTGACGTACGCTTACTAAAATATAATTATTCATTGCTGCTGTTGCGCGATGCCGCCAACTATCACATGGATAAAACCAAAAAACGTTCAGACTTTATCTTCCGCGATACCGTACCGGTTTACCCGGATACACTGTGCTGGCTGGAAGACTTCTCTTATGCCGCCAACGAACCAATGGTGCGCGGCTATTTTTCGCATCCGGCATACAAAAATTACCCTGTAGTAGGTGTTAACTGGCGCCAGGCCCGTGCATTTACCATCTGGCGTACACGCTATAACGAGGCATACAAATTTGCACACCATTTGCCTCCGCGCCAACCGTATGATCTCCCTTCAGAAGCGCAGTTTGAATATGCAGCACGCGGCGGCAGGGAAGGTACCGACTATCCGTGGGGTGGTCCGTACATCAAAAACGCCAAGGGCTGTTTGCTGGCCAACTTTAAACCCGGCCGAGGTAATTATACTGACGATGGCGGCGCATACACGGTTAACGTAAAATCATACTTCCCTAACGACTACGGATTATATAACATGGCAGGTAATGTGGCTGAATGGACTTCTTCGGCATTCAACACTTCGGCATCGACATTTGTAAGCGACCTTGCGCCGACTTATGAGTACAACGCAAAACCAAACGACCCTGAAGTATTGAAACGTAAAGTGGTAAGAGGCGGTTCGTGGAAAGATGTAGGTTTCTTCCTGCAGAATGCGTCACGCACCTACGAATACCAGGACACATCTAAATCATATATCGGTTTCCGTTGTGTATCGAGCTTCCTGGGACGCGACATCAAAGATAAACGCTAATATTAATACAATATAAACTATAACATTTTAACACTATTATGGCTGGCAAAAAACAACCTTACGGCATAAATAACATCGTATCATGGGGTGCTACAGTAGTAATCATCGGTTTGCTGTTTAAAATTCAGCACTGGCCTTACGGCGGATTATTTATATCCCTTGGTTTAACTACCGAGGCGTTCCTGTTCTTTATCCTCGGGTTTCAGCGCGATACAACAGAGCTTGACTGGACAAGGGCTTACCCCGAACTGGCGGATGATTTCAAAGGCGAATTGCCGGCTTCATCATCAAGGGGCGTTGCACAGGTAACCAACTATTCAAATACTGCTGCCCTGGATAAAATGATGGCCGATGCCAAAATAGGCCCGGATCTGATCCAGAGTTTAGGTGAGGGCTTAAGGACGTTCGGCGATAAGGTGAACGCTATCTCGCGCGTTACCGATGCCGGCAACGCTACACAGGTTTTTACCGAGAAAGTAAAAACAGCTACAGAAAGCTATGACAGGTTAAGCGCCGCTTTTGATAAAGCATCAGCCAACCTGCAGCAGATGGCAGATACCGGTATCGATCCGAAAGCTTACCACGAACAGGTGAACGCCATGGCTAAAAACCTGACTGCCTTAAATTCTGTTTACGAAATGGAGTTACAGGATTCAAGCAATCACCTTAAATCAATGAAAAGTTATTATGAGAATATAGCCGTTACAATGCAGAACTTTAACGATTCGGTTAGCGAATCGCAGCAGTTCAAAACAGAGGTTGGCAAGCTGGCCAAGAACCTGGCATCATTGAACTCGGTTTATGGCAACATGCTATCGGCAATGAGCCAGCCACGTGCATAACAGCAATATTTTATAATTAATACTTTATATAACTAAATAAGAATAAAAGCAGATGGCTGGAGGTAAGCAAACCCCAAGGCAGCGAATGATGGGTATATTGTATCTGGTTCTTTTGGGCCTGATAGCACTGGATGTACCCGATAGTTTACTGGATGCATTTAAAAGTATCAGCGACAGCTTGAGCGCTTCAAAAACAAGTGTGGCAATGGGCACCGACCAAACATTGGCGAACTTTGCTGCGACTAAATTAAAAGAACAGCATGACAGGGCGCAACCCATATATGATGACGCGTTAAAAGCAAAAGCGTTAGCAGATGCGCTGAATAACGAAGTTGAAGACCTGAAGAAGAAATTGATTGATGGAAGTGGTGGTTTTGATGACGCAATCAACGATTACAAGGGCCGTGCCGACCTGGATGTTTCCACTCACGTAATGATAGACGGAAAAGGCGCTACAGAACTTCGCCAAAAGATTGATGATACCAGGAAGCAAATGATGGCATTGGTAGCAAAGCGAAACCCCAGAGATACCATCGGCTTTGAATTACCATTACAGGCACAGGATCCTAAAGCTATAGCGGGTTTCCCTAAAAAAGACTGGCAAAACGCCAACTTTGGTGAGGGTATACCAATGGCGGCCGCAATGACCCAGTTGGTAAAAATACAATCAGACGCTAAAAATGCAGAAGACGCGGTAGTGAAAAAGATATTAGGTAAGATAGAGCAGGCACAGGTAAACCTCGATAAATTTCAGGCGGTTGTGGTTGCACCTTCAAGCTATATTATATCAGGTCAGCAATATACTGCCAAAATATTCCTTACCGCTTATGATTCAAAGGCTAACCCAAAGATAGTAGTAGATGGCTCATCGATCCCGGTAACTGCCGGTGTGGGTAATTATACCGTTACTGCACAGGGTGAAGGTGTTAAAACTGTGAATGTTAATTTAAGCCTGGTAGATAATAACGGGAAAGTACAAAACTATCCTGTTACCGCGCAATACGAAGTAGCACGCCCGTCAGCAGTAGTATCGCCTGAAAAGATGAACGTACTGTACATAGGTATTCCTAACCCGTTAGCTATATCTGCACCGGGTATACCGCTCAATAAATTGCATTTAAGCATAAGTCAGGGTTCTGTTTCGGCAGCTTCTACCGGACACTATATGGCCAATGTACGTACCATGGGTACTGCAACGGTAACAGTATCAGGCGAGGTTTCGCCGGGCAAGAGCACCACATTGGGTTCAACCCTGTTCCGTGTAAAACGTATTCCCGACCCTAAATTCTCCTTTGCTGGCAGAAGCGGTGGTACTACCAGCGCAGCTAATATCAGGGCGCAGGATTATGTATTCGCTAAATTGGATAACTTTGAATTTGATGCTAAATTTAATGTGACACGTTTTACTTTGATGGTGATAAAGCCACGCCAGGATGCTATTATCATTCCGGGCTCGGGTAATACTTTATCAGGCCAGATGCACCAGGTTTTAAATACGGTTATACCAGGCACTACTGTAGTGTTTAAAGACATTACAGCTGTTGGCCCCGACGGTACACCGCGTTACCTGGACCCAATGGTACTATCTGCAAACTAACAGGATCATGAAGACGAAAATTTTGCTTATCTTATTTTGTATTGCCTTCTCTGCTACTTACGGGCAAACGCGCCGCAGAAGAACTGCTACAAAAAGAAAGCCTGCAGCTACACAGCAAACCACTATGCAGTCGGCAACGCCAAGTACCGCCCTGAATGCGCAGCCTGCTGTTGATACAAGCAAGAAAGCCGCAATATCTCCACCAAAACCTTTTGACAGGCCTTTGGATGGTTATTATAAAAAATCGGATATATTAAGCGCGAAGCCTATTCCGTACCCTAATATCCGTGAAGCCGACGTAGCTTTTGCAAAACGTATATGGCGTGCGATAGATGTGCGCGAAAAGATGAACACTTATATGGCGTCGCCTAAGGACCGGCTGATAGATGTTCTGCTTACTGCCATTAATAACGGCGAGCTGACCGCTTATGACGCTACCCCTGATCCGAAATACGATCCGGATGGCGATAGCTTTGCGCACCCGCTTACACCTGCACAGGCAATGGGTAAACTGGTTGATAGTTCTGTAGTTGAAAAACAGGATATTAACGGCAACTCGGTACGCAGCAAGGTGGCAGGTATCCTGAACCCGGATAGTGTTGTGAAGTTCATGATAAAGGAGGACTGGATATTTGATAAGCAGCGTTCGGTATTTGAGCCGCGCATTATTGGTATAGCACCGATGGTGAAACCAACCGCCGGTAACTTTGTTGCCGACTATCAGGCTGCATTCTGGATCTATTTCCCTGATGCCCGCCCGATACTGGCGACCAAAGAGGTGATAGATAAAAACAGCGATGCAACCGGTTTAAGCTTTGACGACGTGTTTATGAAACGCCTGTTTACAAGCTATATCGTAAAACAGTCTAACGAGAAGGATGAACGTATAAAAGATTACGCGCAAGGCATAGACCGCCTGTACGAATCAGAACGTATCAAAAAGTCGCTCATGGATTGGGAGCTGAACTTGTGGCAATATTAATATAGCCACTTAGCAATATAAAAAATAGAAAAAGGAGCTTTAAGGCTCCTTTTTTATTTGGCGAGGGGGCTTTGTAATAACTAAGGCACATTGAATATTTATTTCAATTATTCTATTTCAAGCCTTAATTTCGGCCCCGGCTACGCATTTTAGAATTGTCATGTTAAAATCCTCAAAGCGGCAATTTTTTTAAAACGACCACCTTTTTATTATTTTTGTTAAATAATTGTGAACTATGAGCATTATTCTCACCCCTATAGATACCGTTGATACCATAAATAAAGAGGATTTTGTTAACAATTATTTAAAGCCGCGTAAACCGCTCATCATCCGTAAACAAACAGCAGATTGGCCCGCATTGCAAAAATGGACGTTTGATTACATTAAAGAAACCGTTGGCGATGTTACCGTTCCGTTATATGATAGTTCAAAAGCCGATCCTTCAAAGCCAATAAACGCTTCGGCTGCGGAAATGAAGTTTGGTGATTATATAGACCTGATACAAAAAGAACCAACCGATCTGCGCATATTCTTGTTCGACCCCATAAAGTTTGCCCCTAAATTGCTGGATGATTACCGTTCGCCAACAAACCTGATGGGTGGCTTCCTGGATAAGTATCCTAACATGTTTTTCGGCGGCCGGGGGTCGGTTACGTTCCTGCATTTTGATATCGACCTTGCGCATATATTCCATACTCACTTTAATGGCCGTAAGCATGTGATATTGTTCGACTACAAGTGGCGCGAACGTTTGTATTGCATCCCGTTTGCTACCTATGCGTTAGAGGATTACGATATTGAAAAACCCGACTTTACCAAATTCCCTGCCCTGGATGGGGTAGAAGGACAGGAAGCCTTCCTGGAGCATGGCGATACCTTGTTTATGCCTACCGGCTGGTGGCATTGGATGAAATACCTTGACGGTTCTTTCTCCATTTCGCTGCGCGCCTGGGATAAATCATGGCTTACAAAGGCGCACAGTTTATACAACCTTACCATTCAGCGTAAGTTCGACGACATTATGAAAAAGAACTTTAAAAAACGCTATATGGACTGGAAAGAAGAACTGGCTATTGGGCGTGCCAACAAAGCCCTTTCCGAAGGATTGCCAAAATAAGTCTGTTGATTACACCGATTAAGTGATATGATGTCTAAATATCAATATTGTTAATATATTTAACATCGGTGAAACCTCAAAATCAATTAAAACTATCGGTGAAATCATATACCTGGGTATTGCTGATGATTGCTTGCTGTGCAATTACTTACAGCAACCATTTCCATAATGATTTTCATTTTGACGATTTCCATACCATCGTCAATAACGCTTACATACGCGATATGCGCAATATGCCGCTCTTTTTTAAAGATGGCTCAACCAGCAGCGTATTGCCCGCAAATCAATCGTACCGCCCGGTTGTAACAGCATCGCTGGCTGTTGATTACTGGCTGGGTGGCGGTTATAATGTTGTTTTTTTTCATCTTACCAATTTTCTGCTGTT
>JBQCIS010000299.1:0-14283 GCA_051953515.1 Mucilaginibacter sp. | reverse complement strand
TTCGTCCGGTATTACCATGCCAAACAATTGCGGATTAATGGTTTGTTCGGTTTTGGTATCCCTTACCTCGAAATGCAGGTGTGGACCGGCAACAGCACCGGTGTGCCCGGAAATGGCGATAACCTGTCCTTTAGTTACCGGGTATTGCATGGGTAACAGGTTAAAATCAACCAGATCGTTTTTTTGCTGTATCTGGTAATCGTGTACCAGCTTGGCCAGTTCGGGGTTGAAACTACGCAAATGCCCATAAACGGTGGTAAAGCCGTTAGGGTGGGTAATATAAACCGCATTGCCAAACCCGCCAAATTGTACCTTCAACCGCGATACATAACCATCGGCGGCTGCATGCACCGGATAACCGTCTTGCTGATTGGTACGGAAATCAAGCCCGGCATGGAAATGGTTCGGGCGCAGTTCGCCGAAAGAGCCTACCGTTTTGGGCGGCAGATCAAGCGGGTAGCGAAAATAGTCTTTTGGGTATTGTTGGGTTTCGATAGGGTTTTGCCCTTTAGCATAGCAGAACAGGCCCGAAGTAAACATCAGGCATACAGCAAATTTTTTTAACATGCTTATTTAACAGAAAAATCGAGCAATTTGTTATTGTTCAGGTAACCTTCCAGGTGGTCGCCTACAATTACGCGGCCCACGCCCGGCGGCGTGCCGGTAAAAATCAGGTCGCCTTTTTTTAGGGTGATGTATTGCGATACAAAAGCGATAAGGCGCTCGAAAGAGAACAGCAGGTCTTTAGTATTGCCGTCCTGGCGGGTTTCGCCGTTGATATCGAGGCGGAGATTTAAATTATACAGATCGCCCAGCTCTGCCTTCGGAATAAAATTGCTGATGGGGGCCGAGCCGTCAAATCCCTTGGCTAATTCCCACGGAAGGCCTTTTTCTTTGTGGCGGCTTTGTATATCGCGGGCGGTAAAGTCTATCCCAAGGCCAATCTCGTCATAATAATTGGCGGCAAATTTTTCGCTGATGTGCTTGCCTTCCTTGCATACTTTTAGTACAACCTCTATCTCATGGTGTATATCCTGCGAAAAATCCGGGTGATAAAAGGGCTTGTTGTCTTTCAATATAGCAGTATCCGGTTTCATGAAAATAACCGGGGTGGTTGGTACAGGGTTGTTCAGCTCTTTGGCGTGCTCGGCGTAGTTGCGGCCTATGGCAATGATCTTCATGCGGCTAAGTTAACGAATTGAGCCGATTGAAAAACTGGTTTATAAAGAGTGGATTAAATTGCAACAAAGATATTGCAGAAGGAAACTTAATAAATACTGATCCTTTTGATCACCGATTCGGTACCGGCATTTATGCGGGCAAAATAAAAACCACGGTTAAGCTTGTTGGCAATGGAGATGGTGTATTTCTGTTCGCCGGTTTCAAACCTTTCCTGTACCACGTTCAGTACGGCGTTGCCCAAAACGTCCATTATTTTAATGGTGACATTTGAGTTGTGCGACAGGGTAAATTTAAAATTAAGCTGATCATTAGCCGGGTTCGGGAAAACATCAACATCCTGCAGCAGCTTATCGTCAGAACGCGGAACAGATATTTTTACATTGGAAACAACTCCCGGTTTTAATGGCGGCAGCGCGAAGGTGAGGCCATTCTTGAGGTATGATTGCTTGCCTTTTACTTTATGGTAACGCAGGTAAGTAGTATCGGTAACAGATACATGGGCTGAGGCAAAACCAAAACGCATGACTATCACCGCAGTAATTACGATGATCCATGAAATTTTGAAAGTATTGGTTCTCCTCATTTTTTTAACTGGCAATTACAAATGCAAAAATATAAATAAAGTTGCTCAACAATTTAAATAATGAGGGTTTGGTAAAAATTTTTAACAAATTTTAACAAAACCTCGCCTGCAAACAAACTTAATTACCAAATCATTTATACGTATGACTACAAAAAAAGGATGTAGTCAAAAAAAAATTAATAATTTTACGCCATACAAACAAAAAGTGTCAAGTCATAAGGATCTACAAAAACTGACTGTCCCCGGACTATTGATCAGTTTAGGAATAATTTACGGCGATATAGGTACTTCGCCATTATACGTTTTCAAAGCCATTGTAGGTGATCATATTATTTCAGATAATATTGTACTGGGCGGCGTCTCACTCATATTCTGGACGCTCACCATGCAAACCACCATTAAATACGTGGTAATTACCTTACAGGCCGATAATAAAGGTGAGGGTGGTATATTCTCGCTGTTTTCGTTGGTTCGCCGAAAGGCAAAGTGGCTTATTCTGCCGGCCGTTATAGGCGGCTGCGCCCTGCTTGCAGACGGTATCATTACCCCGCCAATTTCCATATCATCGGCAATAGAAGGGCTTGAGCCGCTCTATCCTCATATCCCTACCATGGGTATTGTTATAGCCATTATCACTGCGCTGTTCATTATACAGCAGTTTGGTACTTCGCTGGTTGGGCGCGCTTTCGGTCCTATTATGTTCATCTGGTTTAGTATGATGGGGGTTCTGGGGATAAACTATATTATACACATGCCCTGGATATTTAAGGCGCTAAGCCCATACTACGGTATAAAGCTGTTGATTACCGATCCGCATGCTTTTATTATTCTGGGCGCTGTTTTCTTGTGTACCACAGGTGCCGAGGCGTTATATTCAGACCTTGGTCATTGCGGCCGCAGCAATATCCGTGTAAGCTGGATATATGTAAAAACATGCCTTGTACTAAATTACCTGGGGCAGGGGGTATGGCTGCTTCAGCATGGCGGCAAAGTAATGAACCTGGATAAGTTAAATCCATTTTATGGACTTATGCCTAACTGGTTCCTGCTGTATGGAATTGGTATAGCTACCGTTGCTACTATTATTGCCAGCCAGGCCCTTATATCGGGCTCGTTTACACTGATAGCCGAAGCGGTACGATTGAACCTGTGGCCAAAAGTGCGTATCAATTATCCATCCGAACAGAAAGGGCAGTTGTATGTGCCGAGTGTTAACTGGCTGCTTTGCGCGGGTTGCATTGGTGTGGTTTTACTATTCAAACATTCTGATTCCATGACGGCTGCATACGGTTTAAGTATTACCGTAGCCATGTTAATGACCTCCATTTTAGTATCCCGTTTCCTTAAAAAGAAAAAGGTACCCAACTATATTATTGCCGTATTCTTATTTGTTTACCTTACTATCGAAGTTACGTTCCTGTCGGGTAACCTGTTCAAGTTTATACATGGCGGCTGGTTCACTTTATCGGTAGGCCTGGTGCTGTTTTCGGTGATGTGGACATGGCATACCGCGCGCAAGATCAGGAACCGTTATGTGAAGTTTATCGAAATAGAAGATTATTTCAATATACTGAAGGAACTGAGCGATGACGAATCTGTACCCAAATATGCTTCACAACTGGTTTATCTCACCAGCGCTAATTTCGATACCGAAATAGAATCAAAAATTATTTACTCCATACTGCAAAAGCAACCCAAGCGTGCGGATGTATACTGGTTAGTGCATGTTGACGTGGTTGACGAACCTTACAAACGCGAATACGAGGTGGATTTTCTGGTGCCGAACAAACTGATCAGGATAGATTTTAAACTGGGTTTCCGCGTTGAACAACAGATAAACCTGCTGTTCAGAAAAGTGGTGGAAGATTTGGTTAAGAACGGCGAAGTGGATATTACCAGTAAATATACTTCGCTTAACCGTCATAAGATAGTCGGCGATTTCAGGTTTGTGGTGATAGAAAAAATACTTTCTCGCTCACATGGTTTGTCGTTCTATGAAAGTTTCATTATGGGGTATTATAAACTGCTTAAAAAAATGAGCCTTTCGGAAGAACGTGGTTTTGGTCTCGATTTGAGTTTTGTTACGGTAGAGAAAGTTCCATTAATGCTTTCCTCGCCGGAAGCGGTTGAATTGAACAGAATCCGTTATTAATGCCAACCTTTTTAATTCTGCGGTGTTAAGTTTACATTAATAAATTCAACATTTGCTCAGAATTGAGCTGGATATTTATGGCCACACTACCTCTGTTTAAACATTATGATATTAAAAAGAGCATTACCCCTGCTGTTCTGCCTCGCTACGCTAACAGCTACCGCGCAGGTAACCACCCCCGATACCGGTAAAAAAAAGGTTGTCGATACGATAAAGAAGGACCTTCTTACGGCGCCTGATACAGTAAAAAAGCTGCATAGCAAACCGTTATCGCTCGTTCCGCCGGCTTTAGCTATTACCTATGGCGTTTCGTCATTCGTTTTCCAGCCCGTGCGGAGGGCCGATTATTATTTTTATAACGTTACCCAGCGCACAAATTCCGACTTTCATACTAAAGCCGAAAGCTACTTTTTAGTTGCGCCAATAGTAATGGTTTACGGCTTAAACCTGGTTGGTGTTGAAGGAAAGAACAGGTTTATTGACCGTACTGCACTTCTTGGCTTATCAGGAGGTATCCTTGCTTTAACCGGATATGTAACAAAATTTACCAGCCATCGTTTACGGCCCAATAAAACAGATTACCTTTCATTCCCTTCCGGGCACACATCAGTTGCATTTATGGGAGCTGAATTTCTGGCGCAGGAATATTCAGACAAATCGCCGGTATATACAGTCATCGGATATTCGGTAGCAGTAACTACAGGCATATTCCGTATGTATAACCGCGACCACTGGTTCAGCGATGTAGTTGCCGGGGCTGGTTTTGGCGTATTGTCAACAAAAGCAGCATACCTCATTTATCCGTATATCCGTAACTGGCTTACCCATAAAGATAAATATGGCAGAAGCACCATGATCATGCCTACTTACCAGGATGGCGCGGTACAATTAGCCTTTTCTAAAACGCTGTAACTATTTATACTTGATTTTAAATGCCAGAATGATGCTGGCAAATACCAGTGTAACAAAGTTACCTATGACCACTGGCGGAGCATTGTCTAATATCCCGTAGGCGAGCCATAGTACTGTTCCTGCAGTAAATAACACATACATTGGGAGCGATATAGCCGAGGTATCCTTTGTTCTTATGGTTTTGATAGCCTGCGGCAGAAACGATATGGTAGTACCGAATGCCGCCACCAGGCCAATGGCATTTACGAAATTAAATTGCTGCAACATAGGTGATGTGTTTTTATTGTGCAAGCAACAATCTAGAAACAGGACAAGGGTATAATCTGTCCTTTTTTATTCTTGACTCTTGTTTCTCTATTCTTGCTTCTAAATGTTTTCTCTTTCTTTTGCTGCCCTGCGTTCTTTTGCCAACACGCTGTTCTTAAAGCCATAGCTGAAATAGATTACCAACCCAATTACAAGCCATATCACAAAACGTGCCCAGTTAGTATAGCTCTCCTGTGCCATCAGGTAGAAACAGCTTAACAGGCCCAGTACCGGGATCAGGGAGTAACTGCGTATAAAGGTAAATATCATTACTATGATAGCCACTATAAAGAAAATGATCATAGGTATACCTTCCTTGCCCATCAGTTGCGAGAAATAACCATTGCCCCAGTAAATGACAGCGCCCCAGCAGGTAAAGAACATAATAGGCACGATATATTTACCATTTATATAAGGTACTTTAAACTTGGAGTGAAGTTTGTTCTGTGGCTGCGCATTCAGCATCAGTACGCCGCCGCAAACCAATACAAAGGCAAATAAAGTACCTATACTGGTAAGTGCCAGTACCACATCCAGGTTGAGGAACAGGGCGGGTACAGCCACCACAAAACCGGTAATTATGGTAGAGAATGACGGGGTATGATGTTTGGGGTGTATCTTTGAGAACACTTTAGGCAATAGGCCATCGCGGCTCATGCTCATCCATATACGCGGTTGGCCCAACTGATAAACTAACAGTACCGACGCTATAACCACAATAGCGCTTATTGACACTATCCCTGCAACCCAATTGGCTACATGCGAATGACGGTTCTCAAATACAAATGCCAGCGGGTCTGCTATATTTTTAAACCTGCTGTAGCTGGTCATGCCGGTTAGTACCAGCACCAGTATAATATATAATACCGTACAAATGATCAGGGTATAGAACATGGCTTTAGGCAGATCGCGCTGCGGCTTTTCGCATTCTTCAGCCGTGGTTGATATGGCATCGAACCCGATATAGGCAAAAAACACTGCCGAAACACCGCTCATAACACCTTTCATGCCGTTAGGCATAAAAGGGTGCCAGTTGCCCGGGTCAACATAAAACGCGCCGGCTATAATTACCAACGCAATTACGCCCAGTTTGGTCATTACAAATATGTTATTAGCCTTTTTTGATTCTTTTATACCGATGTAAACGATGTATGTGATTAAAACCACAATAAGCAATGCCGGAATATCCATTATCACGCGAAGATTACCCGTGCCCGGCGCGTGCAGCCATGCGTTGTAGGCATTTTGCAGGTTATCGTCAAGCGACGACAAGGATTTGCCCGATGCAATCTCTTTAGCGGCGTCGGTATAGCCCGAGTGGGCGGTAACGTAATCCATGGTCATCCATGCAGGAATGTGGATATTGAAACCTGCCAGCACCCGTACAAAATACTGGCTCCAGGATATAGCCACCGCAATGTTCCCGATGGCATATTCCATCAGTAAGTCCCACCCGATTATCCAGGCGAATATCTCGCCAAAAGCGATGTAAGAGTAAGTATAGGCGCTGCCCGAAACCGGCACTGCCGAAGCAAATTCGGCATAACAATAAGCCGCAAATCCGCAGGCAATAGCTGTAAACGCAAATAGCAATATAACAGCAGGCCCGCCATCATAACTGGCCGAACCTATGGCTGTAAATACCCCCGTACCTATAACGGCGGCTATGCCCATAAAAGTAAGGTCCTTTGTGCGAAGTGCCCGTTTCAGGCCTCCGGTGCCGTGGCCATCGCCATGCCCGCTTTCGGCATCGGCCAATATTCTTGTAATAGATTTCTTTCTGAAAAGGCTATCAGACATATAGCTTGAAAAAATAATTAGATCAGTAACGGGTAAACATAAGCATTTTTTTGCAGGCAATAACTATATGCTTAATTTGCACCCATGAATATAAGCATTAAACATGTTTTATATAAAGTAAGGTATTTTTTTATCCCCTATCTCGTCATTTTATGCGCATGCTTTGCCATTAAGATGCTCTTTACGCGCGAGCAGATATACTTTGCGGTGAACAGCCATAATTACCCTATGGCCGATACACTCGCGCCGTTCTTTACCGACCTCGGCAACGGGTGGACTACCGTTGCCATCGCCCTTATACTGGCATTGTTTAATTATGCCCGGGCGCTGTTAATGGCCATTGTTTATGCGGTTACTTCCATTTCGGCGCAGATCATCAAACATATTTTTGATGCACCGAGGCCAAAATTGTATTTCCAGAACCAGTTATCGCGCATACATTTTGTAAAAGGGGTAGATGTACTTAGCCTGCATAGCTTTCCGTCGGGCCACACGGTTACCGCATTCTCAACCGCGATATTGATTACCTATTGGTGCCGCAACAAATTCTGGGGACTGCCGCTATTGTTGCTGGCCATACTGGTGGGCTACTCGCGCATGTACCTGAGCGAACACTTTTTTGAGGATGTTACGGCAGGGTCAACCATAGGTGTGGTGATTACTATTTTCTTAATCCGGTGGATTGACAGCAAGCATTTTATGCAGTCGGAAAAGTGGAACAGGGGATTGCTCTCCGGCACCAAAAAAACTGTTGCATAGACGGTTTATATCTTCCTATATAGCTATTTGATAACTTTCTATCCAATTATGATATAGATTTATCATTATGCTGAAAAATGAAGAATAAATATTCGCATAAATCCATATAATTGCATAAAATTACGAATCGCTTTTTAAAGCGGACATTTTACACGACCAAAAGTAAAATCGATTTTGCAAGAAAATTCCCCTGTAATCTAAAGTTTTCGGAATTTCTTATAATAATTTGATTGTACACCATAGGCCGATATTATTCTAATGAAATTTTTACGTTATTAACTGGATAAGTGTGTTCGTTTTACAATAAGTAAATCATACTTTTATCCGATTTTTTTAAAAACTATATTATGGTCATAATTGCTGACGGCGGATCAACTAAAACTAACTGGTGCCTGGTAACCGAAGAAGGAAAAAAAGTTTATTTTAATACTGAGGGGTATAATCCATATTTTTCGAATGAGGAATATATTATTGAATCTCTGAACGAGAGTCTTCCGACTGACTTGGAAAGGGATTTGATAACTGAAGTTAATTACTACGGCGCCGGTTGTTCAACTGCCGACAAGCGCCAGATAGTTGAAACCGCCATGCAGGCCGTATTTACCAATGCAAAGATCTATATCGGTCATGACCTGCTTGCTGCTGCAAGAGCATTGCTGGGTACAAACGAGGGTTTTGCCGCCATTTTGGGTACCGGCACCAATACCTGTATATACAATGGCCGCGAAATAACCATGAACATCGATTCTGGCGCTTATATCCTGGGTGATGAAGGCAGCGGTTGCTATATTGGCAAAAAACTCCTTACCGACTATATTCGTGGCTATATGCCGGAAGAAGTTCGCAAAGTTTTCTGGGATACTTTTAAACTGACACCTGACGATGTGAACGACGCGGTTTACACTCAACCCCGTGCTAACCGTTTCTGCGCAAGTTTCAGCAAATTTGTTTACGACAATATTGTTAATATCGAATACTCACGCAATATAGTGCGTACTTCGTTCGAAGATTTCTTCCGTAACCTGGTAACACACTATCCTGATTATAAAAAATATACTTTCAACTGTATCGGTTCGGTAGGCTATAACTTCCGTAATGTGTTGGAAGAAGTTGCCACCGAGAACGGCATGACCGTTGGTCGCATTATCCGGTCACCTATAGATGACCTTGTGAAATACCATCTGGAACTGGCACCTACGCAATTGTAGAAATTAGTGGATTAGTCCGAAGGACTCCTGCGGAGAGGTAGCGATTAGGTTTTATTGATCGGTAACCTCTTAATAAAAACAAAGTGAGCCGCCTCAAAAGTATGAGGCGGCTTTTCTATTATGTGCCGGATAGATCAGCAAACTGATATTTGTCGTAAATGGCCCCTTTATTTGTCCGTTTTGCCCAATTCTGTTACCGGTATTCCTTTTAGATTTGTAACAATATCATTAACAAAACATACAGTTTTAAATAAGCACCAATTATGGGAAAGATAGTATTATTCATGCATCTGTCGCTCGATGGCTTTGCTGCCGGTAAAAAGGGCGAAATGAACTGGATCCGTGTAGACCAGGAGATCTTTGATTATGTAGAAGAAAGGATTGCGCAAACTAACACGGCATTATACGGCAGGGTCACTTTTCAGATGATGGAAAGCTATTGGCCAACGGCGGCGGACCAGCCCGGAGCATCAAAACACGATAAGGTACATGCCGCATGGTACAAGAACGCCCATAAAGTGGTGTTATCAAATACGCTGGATCAGGCATCATTTACCAATACAACGGTGCTCGGAAAAGATTATCCTGCGGCCCTTCGTAAATTAAGGACAGAAACAACAGGAGACATTCTGTTATTTGGAAGCCCGACGACATCGCATGCTCTTTTGGCTGAAGACTTGATTGATGAATGCTGGCTGTTCGTTAACCCGGTATTATTGGGCGACGGAATCCCGGTATTTAAGGGAATTAAAGAAAGACAGTTACTGAAGCTTCTTAAAACGCATGTATTTAGTTCAGGCGTAGTTTGTCTCCAGCACGAACTACAGCGTGAAAACTAAATAAACAAAAGCGAAAGCGTAATCTCCAACTAAGCTTGCGAAGCCAGTTCGGTTTGGAATATCTTCTGGTATTTCCTGCGGTCGAATTTGTAGAGTTTTGCCGCGCGATACGATACGCCTTTCTGTTTTTCAGAAAGTTCCTTTAAAAAGCCATAGCTCAGCATCTTTTTGCGGAAATTACGTTTATCCAGTTTTTTGTTCAATACCGCTTCATACAGGTTCTGCAATTGGGTAAGGGTGAATTTTTCCGGCAACAGCTCAAATGCTATCGGCTCATAATTCATCTTGGTGCGTATCTTTTTAAATGCGCGCTGAAATATCTCGGTATGGTCAAACGCCAGCTTGGGCAGATCATTTACCGGGTGCCAGAAGGCTTTACGGGCATAATCAGTTAGCGGCGCTACTTCTTTCTGGCTGATGCGTATCAGCGCGAAATAGCCAATCGTAACCACGCGGCCCTGCGGATGGCGGTTTACTTCGCCAAACGTATGAAACTGGCGCATGTGAATGTCGCGCAAACCGGTCAGCTCATATAAAATGCGGGCGGCGGCATCATCAACGCTTTCGTTTAACCCAACAATATTACCCGGCAACGCATACCAACCTTTAAAGGGGTCTTCGTTACGTTCGATCAGGAGTACTTTAAGCTCTCCAGCTTCAAATCCGAAAATCACACAATCCGTTGAAAAAACCGAATCGAAATGAGGTAATTGTATATTCAAAAAAATTAAATTTAATGTTATAAATAAATTTAAAGATAGGGCGTTATATCTTAATCCAAAAAAAATAAATAAAATTTAATGTGTAAAATATACACACTATCTTCGTGGCGTTAACCGGGTGTTGTAAAGATGCAAAAAATTTCAAAAATCGCAGTGCTTACGTCGGGCGGAGACGCCCCGGGGATGAACCCATGTATACGTGCTGTTGTTCGTACTGCTATCTATAATAACTTAAACGTTGTAGGCGTAAAACAAGGCTATAAGGGGCTTATCGAAAACGACATGTACAATATGGACAGGCGTTCGGTAAGTAACATTGTAAACCTTGGCGGTACCATTTTAAAAACAGCGCGCTGCCTTGAGTTCCGTACGGATGAAGGCATGGAAACGGCTTACCGTAATTTAAAAGCACAAAATATCGATGCGCTTGTGGCCATCGGGGGCGATGGTACTTTTACCGGTGCATTACGTTTTTCGAAGAAATACCCTGACATAGCAGTTATCGGTATTCCCGGAACGATTGATAATGATCTTTACGGATCAACCTATACACTGGGTTTTGATACCGCAACCAATACCGTTATCCAGGCTATTGATAAGATACGCGATACTGCCGACGCACACGATCGCCTGTTTTTTATCGAAGTAATGGGGCGCGATTCGGGCGCTATTGCTCTGCGCGCAGGTATATCATGCGGCGCTGAGGCTATATTGCTGCCCGAAAAGGAAACAGCGATAGACGACCTGATAACTGATCTGAAAACCGGCCACCTTACCACCAAAACATCAAGCATTGTAATTGTTGCCGAGGGCGATAAGCATGGCGGCGCTTATGATATTGCGCAGATAGTAGGCAAGGAACTGGTTAACTATGATATAAAAGTAACTATACTTGGCCACTTGCAGCGTGGCGGCAGTCCATCAAGTTTCGACAGGATATTAGGCAGCCGCTTAGGTTATGCAGCGGTGAATGCGCTGCTTGCCGGTAAATCAAGACAAATGGTAGGCCTTCGCGCCAACGAAATAGTATTAACTGACCTCGAGGAAGCATTAACAAGTCACGAATTTAAACTGGAAGAAGATCTGATGGAGATGGCGCACATCCTGTCGATCTGAGAAAAACTGAATGATTGCAGTTGTTTATAGCGGATCACACTATGCCCACTGGCGTTTAGCCGATAAGGAAAAAACCGTGGCCTCGTTCCGCACAAATGGCATCAATCCATTTTTCAGCGATCAGAAGAGCATCTTACAGTTACTTGGCAAAAACATCAACCTCATTCATCATGCCGAAGAGATAAAACGCATTTATTTTTTTGGCGCCGGAATATCTACGCCTGAATTTGGGCAGATTGTGCACAGTGCTTTCTCTACTTTCTTCAAATACAGCAAGGTAACCGTTCAGCATGATATGGACGCTGCGGCAATTGCCTGTTGCAAAAACACCAGCGGTATTGTTGCCGTATGTGGCAGCGGATCAAACGCAGCCTGGTACGATGGCAGAAAGGTAAAACCGAACAATTACGGGCTGGGCTATATCCTGGCCGACGAAGGTTCGGGCAACTGGCTTGGCCGGCAGCTGATAAAGAGCTTTATGGAAGAAACGCTTCCGGAAAATTTAAGGAAGCAATTTGTAAAAAAGTATGACGCCGACCGCGGCACCCTGCTCGAAAAGGTGTACAAGCAAAAGCAACCGGCGCTGTTTTTAAGTTCCTTCAGCGAGTTTTATTTGGAGAATCAAAACGACAAATATCTGCAAAATGTAATTATAAAAGGTTTTAGCAAAATGATTGATACATATTTATTACCTTTACATAAGCAACATCCGCAAGCGGTTGTACATTTTGCAGGCTCGGTAGCGGCAAATTTTCAGCATCACCTGCGCGATGTTACAGCGGCAGCCGGCCTTAAGGTGGGCAACATTATAAAAGAACCTATTAATAATTTATTAACATACTATATAAACAGAAACTAAAACTAAAAGATCATGAAAATAGGAATTAACGGTTTTGGCCGTATCGGTCGTTTAGCCTTCAGAGCTGCAATTGAAAGACCAGATGTTGAAGTGGTAGGTATCAATGACCTTGTTGAGCCGGACTATATGGCTTACATGTTGAGATACGATTCAACTCATGGACAATTCAAAGGTACAATAGCTGTAGAAGGCGGCCACCTGGTAGTAAACGGTAAAACCATCCGTGTTACTGCTGAAAAAGACCCTACAAATTTGAAATGGAATGAAGTAGGTGCAGAGGTTGTTATCGAATCGACCGGTCTGTTCTTAACCCAGGAAACTGCTCAAAAACACATCGACGCCGGTGCCAAAAAAGTGGTAATGAGCGCCCCTGCAAAAGACGATACCCCTACATTTGTAATGGGTGTAAACCACAAGCAGCTGAAAGCCGATCAAACTATCGTTTCAAACGCTTCTTGTACTACTAACTGCTTAGCACCAATTGCTAAAGTATTGAACGATAAATTCGGTATCGAAGAAGGTTTAATGAGCACTATCCATGCGGTTACTGCTACTCAGAAAACGGTTGACGGTCCGTCTGCAAAAGATTGGAGAGGTGGTCGTGGTGCATACCAGAACATCATCCCTTCATCAACAGGTGCTGCTAAAGCTGTAGGCTTAGTACTGCCTGAACTGAAAGGTAAATTAACCGGTATGTCATTCCGTGTTCCGGTTGCTGACGTATCAGTAGTTGACTTAACCGTTCGCCTGAAAAAACCTGCTACTTATGCTGATGTAAAAGCTGCTATGAAAGAAGCTTCAGAAGGCGAATTGAAAGGCATCCTGGGCTACACTGAAGACGAAGTAGTATCAGAAGACTTCAAAGGTGATGCACGCACATCAATTTTCGATGCAAAAGCAGGTATCGCCCTGAATGATAACTTTGTGAAAGTAGTATCATGGTATGATAACGAATGGGGCTACTCAAACAAAATTATCGACCTGGTACAGGAAATCGGTAAACTGTAATCGCTCATAGATTTTATATTGCAAAACCCGCCGTAAGGCGGGTTTTGTTGTTTAATAATGTTCTTCCCAACCTCATTGTCTGTGTTCCCACAAACAACACGTATTCCCCAAGCCGGTGTCCTCACCGGCTTTAGCATTACATTCCTACGCCTCCAAACATTCATCAAAAAAACTTAATTTCCCGCATGGAATTAAGCCTAACCTATTTCTATACTGTTGCAATTGTGGATTGGATACCGCTTTTGGGGCCGGATAGCTTTAAGAAGATCGTATTAGATAGCCTTGAATATCTGGTTAAGCAGAAAAAGATAGCTGTTTATGGTTTCGTGATCATGCCAAATCACATTCACCTTATCTGGAAAAATATTGCAATGAATGGGAGGGAAATGCCTTATGTAAGCTTTATGAAATTTACAGGGCATGAATTTCTGAAGCAGTTAAAGAATACTGATCCGCAGTTTTTAACAAAGTTTGAGATGATGGATCGTACGGATAGGAGTCACCAATTCTGGCAAACAAATGCTTTGTCGGTGATAATGAATGATCGACGGATAATCGAACAAAAACTTGATTATACACATCTCAATCCATTGCAAAAACACTGGAATCTGGTAACTGACCCTAACGACTATCATTTTTCCTCATGCTCTTTTTATGAGCAGGGTGAGACGCGATTTGAATGGCTAACACATTATATGGATTTGTTTGAAGAGTAGGCTATTTGTTAAGGTTGGTGGCGGTGGGACACCGCCACCAAGACATATTTAAAAATTTATTTAACTTATCCCCCGAGACGGTATCTCCACCACCGAAAACAAAAAATATTTATATTTTAAA
>JBQCIS010000298.1:0-26893 GCA_051953515.1 Mucilaginibacter sp. | reverse complement strand
CCAAATGCCACGGATCATTAAACTGCTTATCAAAATAAACAAAATCGTAACTGACGCCGACTTTGTTTTTTGAAGTAAAGTCCCTTATCTGCGATGCCAGGGCCCTCGCGTTGGTATTTGTTCTGTCGCGGGTTAGCAATGTATCCAGTGTAAGGCTGGCATCCTTATACTTTTTTAAATCCATAAGCACCTTTGCCTTCAATAAGAGCAGATCCTTTGATGCCGGATGATAGTTTAAACCTTGTTCAACAAGCTGTAATGCGTTTTCCGGCCGATCATTCCAGTACTCCAGGCTGGCATAAGCCACTGCCGCGTCTTCATCAGCAGGCTTTTGCTGCAATGCCTGCGCAAATTGTATGCGGGCACTGTCAGGTTTTTTTGACCATGTATATAGTCTTCCCAGAAAAACCCTGATGTCAATGTAGTCTGGACTTTTTTGCAATGCCTGAGTACTTAAACTAATTGCCAGCGGATAGTTTTTTTGCTCAAAAGCCGCATCACGGGCCTTTTTGAAAAGTTCATCAGACGATATCGATTCCTGAGCGCAGCTGATCTTGAATGAAAAAAGAATTAGCAGAATAAATGAAAGACGATATATCATGCGCTAAATTTACTGATTATTCTGGTTTCCTTCTACGCAGTAAAGATGTATAGGTTTCAAAAATGCAAGGTTAAACTCCGGTACTGATAATGCTTAAGCCGTAATCATGACCGTCTCAAATAGTGATTAATGAAGTATGGCCGAAACTGATCAAAGCGACATTTTATAATTATCCGCTCTGTATTAAGATCCGGCATTCCGCTGGCATCAGAGGGATCTATACGGCATCGTGGTTATCCTTCACTGGTGATATTTTAAATTTATTTTAAATTATTTTACCAATAGTAAAAATATGCTAATATTAATGCTTACCTTGCAGCTCATTTAAAAATAAAATAATGCAAAAAGAAGGTACAGTGAAATTTTTCAATAATCTGAAAGGTTTTGGATTTATTTCACAAGATGATACAAGAACAGATGTTTTTGTACATTCAACCGGTTTGATTGACCAGATCCGCGAAAACGACAAAGTGCGTTTTGAAGTGGAAAGTGGCAAGAAAGGCCTCAACGCTGTAAACGTTAAAGTAATTTAATTATCACTATAAAATTTACGACAGACACCTGCCCTCAAGGCAGGTGTTTTTATTTTATACATATTCAGTTTTAATTATAAGCATGGGAAAATCCAACGAAACATTTAACAAAAAAGAAAAAGAGAAAAAGCGACTGAAGAAACAACAGGAGAAAAAAGAAAAAGCCGAGATCAGAAAAGCAACCTCCGGTAAAGGTAGGGGTATGGATGATATGATAGCTTATGTTGATGAGAACGGTAATATCACCTCTACGCCGCCAGGTACATCAAAGCAAAAGCCTGTACTGGCGGAAGATATTTTGATCGCTACACCCAAAAAGATATACGACCCGGAAGAAGATATTAAAGATGGGGTAATAAGTTTTTTCAATACCAGTAAAGGGTATGGTTTTATTCGTGACAAAAACACACGGGAAAACATTTTCTTTCATATCAACAGCCTGAAATTCCAGGCAAAAGAAAATGACAAGGTGAATTTTGCCACAGAAAAAGGCCTTAAAGGCATGAACGCTGTGAATATTACAAAGGCAAAATAAGTTTTAAAGCAAAGGCGGGCGTAATATAATTGAAGCTTAGGTGATTATATTACGCGAGCTGGCTGTAATTTAATTTGTTGATAGTAATGTGTTAGGTGTTGCTGGGTGTTTCTCTGTAATAAAAGGGTCGCTCGTTCAAGCTCAACCTCAGGAATAAAACCCCATACCTGTGGGTTTTATTTCAATTAACTTATGAACGCGGTTCATCGCTTTTTAATCGTCAATTGATGGAAAAGCAGAGTGCCGTTTTAAATTTATCCGTAGCAGGCAGTGTGATGATCAAACCATCCTCGGTTTGCGACCATTGGATGTTGCCGTTGTAGCCCAGCAGCTTTACACCAGAAACAGGTTTATCGTAATCACCATTTTTTCTCAAAGAATGCACCGTGATTTTTGAACCTGATGGAGGAACCATCATTGTAAATACATACAGCCTGCCGTCTTTTCCCACTGTAAAACGAATATCCTCCGGGGCATATTGAAATGCAAGTTGTTTAGGCCCCGAACTCCCTGCCGGTATCATGTGTATCTTTCCATCTTTCCCTTCACCTTCTTTAATCCATGCTTTACTGCCGTAAATAGCGCTGCTGTTTATTTTCATCCAATCGCCAATATCATTGAGCATTTTTAAACAGGCAGGTTCCAGCGAACCATCCGGTTTGATGGGTATGTTTACTGCGTAAGCGCCGTCACGGCTAACATACTCTACCAGGCAATGGATTACAAACCCCGCGTTGTAAGTGATACCGGGTTTGTAAAACCAGTCGCCCACGGCATTCTCGCCAAGCCATGGTTGATCTGTTTTGATGGCATGGGGGTAACGGCCCTCAAATGTTGTAACAATACCCTTTTGCCCGGCTGGAAAAAACTTGGTTATACTAAATACATCCTGCCTGCCGTGCCGTGCGAGTTCGAGGTTAAAGTACGAAGCGATCATGCGTTCATCGGCATCGCATCTGATACCAGTGCCCGTTTTGTCGCCGCTAAAAGGTTGCTTACTATCACCGTCTGTATAAATAAAATCGGGATCGTATTTGTTTACGGCATCTAATATGCGCAAAGCCCAGCGGGTTGCATACCATTTTGCATAATCAAGATGCCTGGTGAAAATACCACCATCTGGCCGGTATTGAAATTCGTCTATACCTTTATATTCCCTCAGGTCAACTCCGTAAAGCAGCTTGGGGTCATAACCTTCCCACCATTTGCCCTTACCGTCTGCCAATGTAAGCCGGCCGTCAAACATTCTGCCGGCACTGTCGGTCCGGTAGGCTGATTGAAACCACCACCAGCTATATTCATGATGGAAAGCGATACCAAAGTGCATCCCTTCTTTCTTTATCGCTTTAGCCCACAGCCCAAGCAAATCCTTATGTGCGCCTATATTTACCGCATTCCAGGGCTGATATTTTGAATCCCACAGATCAAAATTGTCATGATGAACCCCCTGTATCAACAAGAATCGTGCGCCGATACGATGATAAAGTTTTACGTATTGCTCCGGATCGAGTTTCCGGGGGTGCCAGTCGCGAAGTACTTCCTTGTAACCGGAGTCTACCGGCGAACCGTATTTTTTGAGGTGGTTTTCATAGGCGGTTTGGCCTTTAATATACATTTTGCGTGCAAACCAGTCACCGCTCATCCCGGCAGACTGTGGCCCAAAGTGTACCCATATACCAAATTTCGCTTCACGCAGCCAGTTAATGGCGCTCTCATCGTAATTTTCGCCAATAGATTTCCAGGTAGCCTGAAATGGTCCTGCTGCCATTGGGAAATCCATCTTTATTTTCTTTACGCCTGTAGTGTCGCCAAGCGGTACCGAACCCGGAGGCAATGGGGGTGGGATATTAGGCATTGGGGAAGGTGGTGGCAGTTCCAGAATGGGTAATATCTTATTATGACTATTTTGGGCGAAGCCTTGTAATGATAATAGCAGCAAACCAAAGAGGCCACAGCCGGCAAGCAATTGTTTAATTTTATCGATTGGTTTCACAGTACGGAAATAGGTGTTTATAATTTACTATCCGGTAGTAATATCTCAAATATAAGCGCGGTAATTGCTTTCATCCATCCTGTACTGTGCTGTGTGTACACATTTGTTACAATAAATACAGTACAGTACAGGATGGGTAATAACATTTAGCATTTTAATTTTAGCGTACCAATAGCATTAAAACCGGTCGTTTAAACAAATACAACTATATATGAGAATGAGATTTTACTTAATAGTCTTCGCCTTGTTGCCCTGGTGCACTGGCAAGGTAAAAGCCCAGGAAGTAATGGAAACAGGTGGCAAACCCATGCCGCCGGAGTGGATTGATAAAGATACCGGCCATAAACTGATACGTTTATCGCGCCGGGAAGGGCCTAACAGTAGTTTTTACTTCAATAATTTCTGCTTTCTGCCTTCAAAAGGCGAGGGCGACCTGATGATATTTTACGGCAGCACCGATGCCGGGATGCAGCTTTTTGTAATGAACCTTAGTACCCTGCAAAGCACACAATTAACTAATCGTCATCATGTATCGGGCGAGATGGTGTGCGCTAAAACACGTGAAGCGTTTTACCAAAGCGGCGATAGCGTTTTTGCTGTAAATGCGGATACTCATAACACCAGGTTTATCTACGCCTTTCCGGCCGGTTTTAACGGTAGGGTGAGTACAGTGAATGCCGATGGTACTTACCTGGCTTGTGTAAAGACAGGCGACGAGGAGCGCGAGATACTTGCAAAATATCCGGAGAAACATGATTATTTTAACCGTATCTATGATGCGCATATACAACACATTCTTTACGTGATCAATACCCGGACAAGGGAAATGAAAGAAATACACCGGGAAAACGAATGGACAAATCATCTGTTGTTTTCGCCTACCGATCCAAACCTGCTTTCATTTTGCCATGAAGGGCCATGGGAAAAGAACGACCGTATCTGGAACATCAACATACAAACCGGCGAGGCAAAGCTGATGCACAAACGCACTATGGTGAATGAAATTGCAGGCCACGAATTTTTTGCGCCAAACGGCGACCATGAATGGTTTGACCTGCAAAAACCTAAAGGACAAACTTTCTTCCTGGCGGGGATTAATATGGCAACGGGAACAGAAGACCGGGTGTATCAAATGCAGCGCAATGAGTGGTCGATACATTTCAACGTAAATAAAGAAGAAAATTTATTTGCGGGCGACGGCGGTGATCCAAAGCAGGTTGCCAAAGCCCCAGATGGCATGTGGATCTACCTGTTCCATCCCGAAGGCGATCATTTTGTATCCGAAAAGCTGGTCAATATGAAAAATCACCATTACAAACTGGAGCCGAATGTTCATTTTTCGCCGGATGAAAAGTGGATCATTTTCCGTGCAAACTTTGAAGGAACTGAACAGATATATGCAGTTGAAATTGCCAAACACTAAATTTACAGGCAGAACACATCTGATGACATCAAAAAGAGCGGCAAAAATATGGGTTGCTTTAGCGCTTTGCCTGGGTTTTCAGGCATCGTTTGCCCAGGTAAGCTGGCCCCAAATAACCAGCTTGAATAAACCATGGGCGCGCTGGTGGTGGGAAGGCAGCGCCGTAAACAAAAAGGATCTTGCCTGGAACATGGAAGAATACCGGAAAGCCGGCATTGGAGGTTTGGAAGTAACGCCGATTTATGGCGTAAAAGGCCACGAAAGCGAGTTTATTCAATACCTGTCGCCGCAGTGGATGGACATGTTTCAGTTTACACTGAATGAAGCCAAACGCCTGAATATAGGCATCGACATGGCAAACGCCACGGGCTGGCCGTTTGGTGGTCCGTGGGTAACTGATCAAGATGCCAGTAAGGAGATGTTCTGGAAAATTTTTACCGTGAAAGGCGGAACGCAACCGGCCGATACCGTGATGTTTACCCAGCAACCACTGGTAAGGGCCGATGGCCAGGCAGTGCCGATTACACAACTTGTGGAACCCATAAGCGCGAATAAAAACTTACAACTGATGGCGCTTGACCAGGTTAGGTTTGAGAGAAAGCTCCCATTGCAAGTGCTAATGGCTTACGATAAAAACGGGCATGCAATTAACCTGACTGATAAAGTTGGCGCGGATGGCAAACTGAACTGGACAGCTCCGGAGGGAAGCGACTGGCAATTATATGCTATGTTTCAGGGATGGCACGGAAAAATGGTGGAGCGGGCAGCGCCGGGCGGCGAAGGTTATGCCATCGATCATTTTTCAAAAAAGGCGATTGATGACTATCTGCACCGGTTTGATGAGGCATTTAAAGGACATGATGTAAGCGGCATCCGCGCTTACTTCAACGACTCTTATGAGGTGGACGACGCCAAAGGGCAAGCCAACACTACCCCTGGGCTTTTTGACGAATTTCAGAAACGCCGGGGCTATGACCTGCGCAACTATTTGCCGGCATTACTGGGTAAAAGCGACGCAGAAACCAACAAACGGGTATTAACCGATTACCGGCAAACCATATCTGAGCTGATACTGGATAATTTCACGCGCCAGTGGCATGCCTGGGGAAGTGCGCAGCATAAGCTGATCCGCAACCAGTCGCATGGCTCTCCGGCCAATATTCTTGATCTGTATGCGGCGGTTGATATTCCGGAAACAGAGGGAACCGATATATTACGGTTTAAATTTGCTACGTCGGCTGCCGATGTAATGGGTAAGCCACTGGCTTCGTCAGAGTCGGCAACCTGGCTAAATGATCATTTCCTGTCTTCATTGGGCGACGTTAAGCAGGCAATTGACAAGTATTTTGTGGGTGGTGTCAATCACATTTTCTATCATGGGATTGCTTATTCGCCGCAAAACGCGGCCTGGCCTGGCTGGCTATTTTATGCGGCGGTCCATTTCTCGCCAACTAATCCTTTCTGGCATGATTTTCCAGCGCTGAACAGTTACATAACCCGTTGCCAGTCGTTTCTGCAACAGGGAATTTCTGATAACGATGTGTTGGTTTATTACCCCATATATGACAGCTTTTCTGAACCGGGACGTTACCTGCTGAAGCATTATGACGGAATGAAACCGGACTTTAAGGGCACTGGTTTTGAGGAGATTTCCGCAGAAATGCTGGAAAAGGGCTATACCTTCGATTTTATTTCCGACAAACAGGTTCAGCAACTCAAACTGGCAGGTGGAAAGTTGGTCACAGAGGGTGATCGCCACTATAGAACAATTGTAGTGCCTGCCTGCAAAGTTATTGACCTGGTTACGTTTGAAAAACTGATCGGGCTTGCAAAGGGTGGGGCAGATGTGCTTGTTTATAAAAAGCTCCCATCAGAAGTTCCGGGTTTAGGTAATTTGCAGGAACGGGAAGGTCAATTCAGGCAACTCATCTCTGCCTTAAACTTTGCCAACAGTAATAACGGTGTAAAAGTGGCCGTAATAGGTAAAGGGGCTGTCATGATTGGCGATGATATTGATCAGTTACTATCCGCGGCAGCAATCAAGCGCGAAACATTAACCGATAATGGGTTAGCATTTGTAAGGCGAAAAATTGGCACCAAAACGCTTTATTTTATTGCCAATAATAATGATAAAGACTTCAACGGTTGGATAACCATCAATACAGATGCGTCGTCCGTAGCAGTTTATGATCCGATGAATGGAAAAGCGGGCCTTGCAGCTATCCGAAAAGCGAAAGCTGCAACTGAAGTGTACCTTCAACTTCATCAGGGCGAAAGTTGTCTTTTAAGCGCCTCACCGGCACCTGTTGCAGGAACGGCTTATGGCTATTACAAAGTCAGCGGTGCAGCAGTACCGGTTAATGGTAAATGGACAATAAATTTTATTAACGGCGGGGCGACACTACCCCCTTCGGTGCGAACAAAGGATCTCAAATCGTGGACTGAGTTTGGCGGTGACGACTACAAGTACTTTTCGGGTACGGCAAGCTATAACATCACATTTGCAAAACCAAAAAGTACGGCAACAGCATGGCAACTCCGATTTGAAAAGGTGCACGAGAACGCCGGGGTATTTCTGAACGGCAAAAAGCTGGCAACATTGCTGGGGCCGGTTTATGCCGTTAATATCCCCGCTTCATGTTTACTGGCGCAGAACAAACTTGAAGTAAGGGTAGCTAATTTAATGGCCAACAGAATCATCCGTATGGACAAGGAAAACATCCCTTACAGAATATTCTACAACACAAATTTCCAGGGGCATTTTCCTGAAAACCGCGGAAGTGACGGCTTGTTTAGTGCCGCAAAATGGCAGCCTAAACCTTCGGGAATTGAAGGCAAAGTGCAATTGATTCCCTTGGTAAAACTAATCCCTTGATCTATCTATGAAAAAACTACAATACTTAATACTTCCAATATTTACCCTTGCCTGTTTGTTAGGCGTAACACTTAAAGGGCACGCGCAGCAGAGGCTACCGAAGCACCGGGAAATTCTGAAAGCAATGGAACTTGCTAACAGTTATTTCATGAAGAAATGGCCCGATCCGGGAAGTGCAATTACAGTGAAGGGGGTAACGCGCAGCAGTAATTTATGGACACGTGCCGTTTATTACGAAGGGCTGATGAGCCTTTACAAGATAGATACGAGAAAAGCCTTTTATGATTATGCGGTAGACTGGGCGCAAAAGCATCAGTGGCAACCACGCAATAAGGCCGATACCAGAAATGCCGATGATCAGTGCTGCGGCCAAACCTATCTGGATCTGTATGTTATAGACAAGCAACCGGAAAGGCTGAATGGCATTAAGAGCTGTATTGACCTGATGGTTAACAGCGATAAAAACGACGACTGGCACTGGGTAGATGCCCTGCAAATGGCAATGCCTGTTTTTGCAAAGCTGGGGGCTATAACCGGCGATGACCGCTACTACGAAAAGATGTTTAATATTTACAATTACACCAAAAATGTACATGGCGGAAATGGCCTGTATAACAAAACCGAACATTTATGGTGGCGGGATAAAGACTTTGTGCCACCTTATAAAGAACCAAACGGCGCCAACTGTTACTGGGCAAGAGGAAACGGATGGGTGCTGGCTGCCTTGGCGCGGGTAATGGAAACAATGCCTCAAGATGGGCCTCACCGGGCGGAATATCTGCAGACCTATAAAGAAATGGTTGCTGCACTTGTCCCGTTGCAGCGTCAGGACGGATTCTGGAATGTAAGTTTGATGGATTCGACACACTTTGGCGGTAAAGAACTAACCGGTACTGCTTTGTTTGCTTACGGTATTGCATGGGGTATCAACCATAAAGTGTTGGATAAAAAAACTTATCAACCTGTAGTTGCCAGGGCCTGGAATGCTTTGGTAAAAGACTGCTTGCACCCGGATGGAATGCTGGGCTATGTGCAGGGCACCGGAAAAGAACCAAAGGATGGCCAGCCGGTAAGTTACAACAGTGTACCTGATTTTGAGGATTACGGCTTAGGGTGCTTTTTACTGGCAGGAAGCGAAGTTTACAAGTTGGCTAAATAAACCTGCTTATAGTGCGTGCGCCATTTAACCACATAGGAAGGAAACCACAAAGGACGCGGAGAGTTTTTGATCTCCGTGCGCTCTGTGTAAATCTCTGCGTTCTCTGTGGTTAAATCACATAGGCGTTATCAATATCTGATGCTATCATATAACTTAGCTGCGGAATCAGTTCAATCCAAATGAAAGCCGAATCATTTTTTGATCTTATTGCTATTGATGCATACGCCGCTACACCAAAGTATCTGCAACTGACCAATAACATTGTGCAGGCAGTTGAAGCAGGAAAGTTAGGCGCAAATTATCTTTTGCCATCAATTAACGAAATAAGCTATCATTTGGAAATTTCCCGAGACACGGCTGAGAAAAGTTACCGGCATTTGAAAAAGCTTGGATTGATCAGTTCGGTGCCGGGCAGGGGATATTTTATTACTAATACCAAATTTACACAGAAGCTCAGAATTTTTCTGTTATTCAATAAACTAAGCGCACATAAAAAGATTATTTACGAGGCGTTTACAAATGCGCTGGGCAATGACGCGGCTATTGATTTTTATGTTTACAACAACGATTTCAAGCTGTTTAAAAAAATGCTTCTTGAACGCAGGGATGACTATACACATTACGTAATCATTCCTCATTTTATTGAAGGGGACGATAATGCACACAGCATTATCGAACTGCTTAATACTGTTCCCAAGGATCAGCTGGTCCTCATCGGCAAAAAAGTATCCGGATTAACCGGCGAATATGCTGCCGTGTATGAGAACTTTGAGAAGGATATTTATCAGGCGCTTAACCAGGCACGGGAACAATTATGCAATTATCACACCATCAATCTTATTTTTCCCCACAGGAGTTATTACCCCATAGAGATAGTTAAAGGTTTCGAGTTATTCTGCCGTCAATATGCTTTTAATTACCACGTTCTAAGCGACGCAGCGTCTGCGCCGATCAATAATGGCGAGGTCTTTATCAATCTATTGGAAGATGACCTGGTAACTTTACTTGAACGACTTAACGCTATGAACTTTGTGCCTGGTAAGGATGTAGGCGTTATATCGTACAATGAAACCCGGCTTAAAAAAGTTTTGCTTGACGGTATTACCACAATTTCTACAGATTTTAAATTTATGGGCGCTACCGCTGCGAGTATGGTGACAGCTAACTCCAAAGAGCATATAGAAAACCCATTCTATTACATTAAGCGCGCTTCACTTTAGTACTAAATATATTTTGGAGAATATACACTATCAGGATACTAAGGGATAGTGATACAAGCAGCTTTTACTAATTTGCTTACGTTGCGGTGGCTAAATCGCCATTAATTGTAAACCATTTTATTTTAGTAGATCAGGTATGTCCGCGCGCTGGTAGGTGCATGCAGATGTCGGTCAGTTTTTATCAGTATGAAGGTTAAAAAATTGCGTATAAGACTATCGATCTTTCTGACAGCTTCTTTATTGCTTTCGCTTTTTTGCGGGCGAAGCGATGCACAGCGCAAATTCAACGTTGTGCATTACTCAACAAAAGACGGATTGTCACATAATGGTGTGCTGTGCATTATGCGTGATCATGAGGGCTTTATGTGGTTTGGTACCTTTGACGGGATCAATCGTTTTGACGGGCACAATTTCGTGGTGTACAAAAGCCGCCCTGGCGACAATTCACCATTAAAATCCAATAAGATCCGTTATATCGTAGAGGATAAGAAGGGTTATTTATGGATACAAACGGTTGATTACCAGATATGCCATTTTGATAAAAAAACAGAGCGTTTTCGCGCTATTGCCGACAGCACCAATAAAAGGTTATTTCCGCCCCATGTTATTATAGACCGTGTAGTTGTTGATCCTGTTAATGGCGTTTGGCTGCTTACTAAAAATGAAGGTATGTATTACGCTTATACTGACGCTGAGGGGCAGACAGGTGTAGTATATTTTAATTCAAACAATACCGGGTCCGAAAGTTTAAAAGGAGACTTTGTGAATTTTGTTGCCTTTGCCCCCGATAACCGGATATGGGTAGGAACAGATAAAGGTTTAAACTGCCTTAAAAGGAATGGCAGTGAAAGCGCCCCCTCATTTACCGGCGATTTGACAATTGAACGGCTTTTTCCCCGATGCGGCTTCACCAGTGAGGCAATGGATGGGCACAATTTATATTTAGGGACACAGGATGGCAGGCTTTTAAAGTTCGATTACGGAAGCCGTAAGCTGATCGCCAGTTCTGTTACAAATATTCGTGTCAATGATATTTGCATATCGCAAAATGGTATCATGTACCTGTCTACGGCAGGAAAAGGCGTTTATACTTTTGATACCAAACAATTAAAAGCAGCATTGATACCGGAGAGTGCTAACAATGCTTATTTGTCTGCAACTGAAGATAAAAGCGGTAATATATGGTTTGAACCCAGGGACAATGGCGTTGTGCGATATAATTGGCAAACAAAGTGCTGGAAGTACTATCAGCAGCAGCGTGATTTCTCCAGCAGTAGCCGTCAGTTTAAAGTGGAAACCGATCCGGAAGGAACCGTGTGGGTGAGTATGAAAGGCGGCGGTTTCGGATATTACAATAATACCGACGATAGGATAGAATACTTGTTTGATAAACCCAACAGCTCTGAGCAAAAGTTTTCCAACGTTGTTAATTATTTCTATGTCGATCCAAGCGGCGTTATATGGGTAAGCGGAAAGGATGGCGGTGTCAACAAAATCATTTCATTAGGCGATAAATTTAAGCTCACGTCCGTAACAGCAAATCCCGGTAACAGATCTGCGAACGAGGTAAGAGCAATGATGAAAGACTATGAAGGCCGGCTATGGGCTTGTACTAAAGCCGGTGGTGTGTATGTAACCGATCATGGAAAACAGGTGGATCTTTTTGCCGGTGGCTACGGTCAGATCGGAAATGTTTACGATTTGCTTGAAGACAGCCGCGGTAATATCTGGCTGGCCACAAAGGGAAATGGATTGTTTAAAGCTATTCCGGAAGGTAAATCCAGAACAAGTTATACGCTTCAAAATTTTAAAAACAGCAGTCGCAACATCAACAGCCTGAGTAATAATGATGTTTATGCTGTTATCGAGGATCATAAACACAGGATATGGGTTGCCACTTTAGGGGGCGGTCTTAACCTGCTTACGCAATCCGGGGGAAGTGTGGTTTTTAACAATCACAATAACACTTTTAGCAACTATCCCTACAATTTGGCAAAAGGGGTGAGGTATTTGTGCGAAGACAATAGCGGCAATATATGGGCAGCCACTAATTCGGGGTTAATGATAGTTAGCAACAATTCAGGTGGAAATTTCCGCTTCATCTTTTACCAAAAAGAACCTGGCGACCGGTACAGTCTGTCTAACAATAGTGTTCAGCATATTTATATGGATGCTAAAGGGCGCATGTGGATAGGCACTTTTGGGGGCGGCATAGACCTGGCCAGCGTGCCGGATGGTGATGTTACTAAAGTAAAGTTTAAGTCTTATACGGTTGATGATGGCTTGTCTAATGATGTGGTTTTGAGCTTGACAGGTGACCGGGGCGGTAATTTGTGGATAGCAACAGCCGGCGGATTGTCCAGATTTAATCCCTCAAACCAATCTTTCCAGAATTACGATTCATTCGACGGCCTGCCGGATGCGCAGTTCTCCGAATCAACCTGCTTTACAGCGAATGACGGTAATCTATATTTCGGTTGCACTACCGGGTACATCACGTTTAAACCGCTGGACATCGCCCGCAGAAAGCTAAATGCGAACATGGCGTTAACCCATTTGCAGTTGTATTATAAAGAGGTTTTACCAGGTGATGAGCATTCGCCTCTGAAGGCAGCAATAAATGAAACCCCGGTGCTTACTTTAAACCACGATCAGAATACGATCAGTATAGATTACGCGGTGCTTGATTATCGTGCAGAAAAGGAAGCAGCCTATTCGTACAAACTGGCCGGTTTTGATGCCGACTGGCACAATGTTAATGATCAGCAAAAGGCTACTTACACCAATATTCCGCCGGGAACCTATACTTTTTATGTAAAAGGTGTTAATAACGAACTTTTTAGCAACCAACCGCAAAAGAGCCTTCAAATTATTGTCAAACCACCGTTTTACCTAACCGTATGGGCTGAGATAGCTTATGTTATACTGGCGGTTATTATCGGTCTCATAGCGCGGAATATCATTGTAACGATGATAAGGCTGCGCAATAAAGTACAAATAGAACGTAAACTGACGGAGATCAAGCTGGCTTTTTTTACTAACGTTTCTCATGAAATACGGACACCGTTAACGCTTATTGCGGGGCCCTTACAGGAATTGGGTGAGGTTGAGGGATTGTCGGAAATAAACAGGCGATATTTTAAGGTGATTAACCGCAATGTGAGCCGGATGATGCGGTTTACCAATCAGTTGCTCGACTTCAGGAAAGTACAGAGCGGAAAAATCAATTTAAAGATAACAGAAAGTGACATAGTGGCGCTTGCCCATACCGTGGGCGATTGTTTTGCAACAATTGCAGCCGAAAAGAACATTTTATTTGATGTTTCCAGCAACTATCCTGTAATAAAGGCCTGGTTTGATGAGGAGAAACTGGAGATAGTATTGTATAACCTACTCTCAAATGCCTTTAAGTTTTCGCCATCCGGAAAGCCTGTGCATGTAAACATCAATGCTTCTGCAACAGCCATAGAAATAAAAGTGATTGACCAGGGTATGGGCGTTCCGCCTGAAAAATTAAAAGAGATATTTGAAATATATCATGAGGATAACCACAATAAAGAGAACCACCTGAAAGGAACCGGCATCGGTCTTGCGCTGGCTAAAGGTTTAGCCATGAGCCACAAGGGCGGTTTGTATGCCGAAATAAACGAATATGGTGGTTTAACGCTTGTTTTGACACTTAAAGCAGGATATGCCCACTACAGTAAGAATGAACTGATGTATGCCGGTACAACTGTTGTCCATGACTTCGTTCATCCTGATGTTAATGAGTTTGATAATTCGTTTTTGGATGTTAAAACCAATCATTCAGATGTGGTTCCGTTGGTATTAATCGTTGAAGACAATCCGGATTTGCGATCCTTCCTTGGCCTGAAACTGGCAGATCACTATCGCATCCAGATTGCCCGCGACGGATTGGAAGGATTGGAAAAGGCAAGAGCATTATTTCCCGACCTTATTGTAAGCGATGTGTTAATGCCGCGAATGGATGGTATTCAAATGTTGGCTGAGCTTAGAAATGATGCGGCTACCAGTCACGTTCCGGTGATACTGCTTACGGCAAAATCGTCCGTTGAAAGCAGGATTGAAGGCCTTAAATATGGGGCGGATATCTATATGACGAAGCCATTCAATAACGAGGTACTCATCGCTTCAATAGATAATCTGCTCAGATCACGAAAACGGTTATTCGAAAAAGTTGCCGGTATAACCGATAAGGCCGCCTTCTCTTATGAACCGGAAAGCCTGGTCACTACATCAAAGGATGAAGACTTTCTGAAAGATGTCATCAAGCTTGTAGAAAACAAAATGACTGATCCGCATTTTAATATTGATGATGTAGCTGCCGGAATAGGTATGGGGCGAACCACGTTTTACAAAAAGCTAAAAAGCCTTACTTCCTTAAGCCCTGTAGAATTGGTACGTGAATTACGAATTAAACGGAGCAAGCAATTACTTGATACCGGAGAATACACCATTTCGGAAGCCGGTTATATGGCTGGATTTAATAGCCTTGCTTATTTCAGCACCTGCTTTAAAGAAAAATATAAGCTATCACCTTCCGGGTATTTAAAAAAAGTAAAAGAGACAACTGTATAGTGTTACAATAGCTGCCATCAATCTCAAAAAAGTGGCCTTTTAAAGGGAAAATCGATCTTTTTTGATAAAAAGTTAAAACTTTTCGTCAATTTTTGAAAACACTTGCCTTTCCATTTTAATTAGGTTTGCCTTTAACCAATTACAATTCAGGTGCCGCCGATGGCATTTGATCCAACTTACATTAACCAATTAAACGAAGTAATTATGAGAAAGTACTCTTTCCCTTTTTATCATGCATGCGCTATTGATATAACAATATTCCGCGCGTCGGCATTAAACTAATCAAAAGAAAAAGACATCTTTTTGCCAAAGTCTTAATACAAGCTAATTATAAGTTTTTCTCGATCACGGGTGACCATCTGAATTTATGAAACACATTTATTTATTTACTATTATTTCTTTCCTTTCAATTACTGCTTTTGGCCAGCAGTTGGCTTTTCCGGGGGCAGAAGGTTGTGGCCGGTTTGCTGCCGGTGGTCGTGGGGGATCTGTTTATAAAGTAACCAACCTTGGTGATTCAGGCAGTGGTTCTTTTCGCGATGCTGTTAGTCAACCGCGGCGTACCATTATTTTTAACGTATCGGGAGTTATCAGGATACATGACAAAATAAAAGCCGCACCCGATATCACCATTGCGGGCCAAACAGCTCCTGGCGCCGGTATAACCGTTTATGGCAATAGTGTTTCTTTTGGCAGCAACAGCATTGTTCGTTATATGCGTTTTAGGGGCAGCGAAAGCATGCCGCGGGGCGCTTGTGTAGTAGTGTTAGATAGTCTTGATAAAATCATACTCGACCACGTTTCCATAGAATGGGGCCGCTGGGATGACTTGCACATAAAAAACAGCACCAATGTTACCCTGCAATATTGCCTGGTAGCCGACGGTATAGAACCGCAGCGGTTTGGCTCGTTAATAGAAAACCCAAAGTTTGTTACCATTCATCATTGTTTATGGGCCGATAACCAAAGCCGCAACCCAAAGGCCAAAGCAAAAATTGAGTATGTAAATAATGTAGTATATAACTGGGGAGTGAGCGGTTTGGTAGGGGGCCACTCTGCCGTAGATCATTACCAGGACATTGTAGGTAATTATTTTATAGCAGGGCCAAATTCAAATAATAATTTCCTGGCAATGTTTACTGCTACCGACCACGTTTATCAACGCGATAATATGGTTGACCTGAATAAGGACGGTATCCTGAACGGTCGCCCGGTTACTACCGACGAATTTATAAAACAAACGGCCACCATTCTTACCCAGCCTACACTGCTGCAGAATAATGATGTAAAGATCTGCACGCCTGACGAAGCTTATAAAATAGTAATTGCGCAGGCAGGCGCTTCTTTAAACCGCGACGCAATAGATAGCCGCATTATAAGCTATGTAACCAGCCTTGGCAAAGCCGGTAAAATCATTAACACCGAAGCTGAAGCTGGCGGGCAGCCTGAGGTGCCTGAAGTAAAGACTAAGCTGAAAGACAAGGATGGTGACGGAATACCAGATGACTGGGAGACGGCCAATCAACTTAATCCTGATAATTCAGCCGATGCACAAGCTGCTGGAGCGGGTGGCTATAGCAACCTGGAAATTTATTTAAACAGTCTTGTAAAAATGTGATTGTCGATGAAAAAGGTTTCATGGATGATCCAAAATATCCGAAAGTAAATGTATCTGGAATTGCATAAATGGCATTTCCGTAATCGTTAACCAATTAATTCATTTTATGAGGAAGCTTTATTTATTAATTATTCTAATTCTGGCTTGTTTGCCTGGCATAGGTCATGCTCAAACCAGAACAGTTACCGGCACAGTAACCGAAAGTGGAGTTGGCCCCCTGCCCAGCGCATCCGTGCGTTTAAAAGGTGGCAATGGTGGTGCCCAAACAGACACCCAGGGTAAGTACACGCTCAGTATCCCTGCCACGGGCCGTGTTGTGCTCATCTTCAGTTCTGTAGGATACAAAACTATAGAGCTGCCGGTGCCAGACAACCTGACATTGAATGTACAAATGGAAGCTACGTCAAACAGCCTGAATGAAGTGGTAGCCATTGGCTATGCCACGGTTAAACGTAAAGATGTTACAGGCGCTTCCGTATCGGTAAGCGCGCAAGACCTGGAACTGGCACCCGTTACAACAGCGGCGCAGGCCCTAACCGGTAAAGCGGCGGGCGTAAGTGTAATTACCCAAAGCGGCGCACCCGGTGCTCCCAGTAACATAGTTGTACGCGGGGCTACCAGTATAACGCAGGGTGCTGAGCCGCTGTATATTGTTGATGGCTATCAAATGGATGATGCTCTTCGCCAAATTGATATTAATGATATTGCCACCATTGACGTATTGAAAGACGCTTCAGCTACTTCAATTTATGGCGCACGCGGTGCAAATGGTGTAATCCTTATTACAACTAAATCGGCCAAAGCCGGTAAAACGGAAATTTCCTATAACGGCTACTATGGTTTTGAAACTCTTGGTAAAAAACTGCCGATGATGGATGTGCTCGATTATACAAAGTACGAATACGAATTGCAAACGTTGCAGGGAAACCAGGCACAGTGGGCCGCTTATTTTGGTGGTGATGCAACATCGCCCACCTTTGGCAGCACTGCTTACAGCTATATCAACAGCACCTATGGCAGCAAGCCGGGAATTGACTGGCAGAATCAGGTTTTCGGAAGAACAGCACCAAGCATGAACCATAATCTGAGCATTGCCAGTGGTACCGACAAAACCAGGATGCTGATCAGCTACAACAATACGCAGGAGGATGGGATACTTTCCAAGCATAATTATTTGCGCAATGGTATCCGCTTAAAACTGAATCATGAAGTGTTTAAAACACTGCATATCGATTTCAATACCAGTTTTCAGGATACGCGTGTAGATGGTGGCGGTTCGTTGGGCGGTACCCTGAAGGAAACATTGTTACAACCGCCTACAGGCGGTGTACAGTTCACCAACCAACAGCTTATCAATAGCGATGTGAGCTTATACATGCAGGGCTTAAACTCTCAATATGATGTGTATAATCCCACAATCCTGAACAATTCGATCACTCAAACCAGTTTTAACCGTTTGTTTACGATTAACGGGGGGGCCACTTTAGATATTACTAAAGATATCAGATTTCACAGCCTGGGCAGTTATACATGGGGCCAAACCCGTGGCGACTATTTTGATGCAGGCCAAACCATTACAGCCAGAAATGATGGTGGTCCTTATGGCTCCATCAACAACAGTGAAGCCTTTACCTGGCAACTCACCAATACTTTAACATGGAATCACAATTTTCATAATCATAATGTAACTGTGTTAGTGGGCCAGGAAGTTGATTATGCCCAGTCGCAAAACCTTGATAATACTTACTACGTGTTTCCGGCAGATAACTTTGGGCTTAACAATGTTGGCGAAGCTACCGGTGGCGTTAAAAACACTTACGGCTCTGGCTTAAGCTATAATTCGCTCGCTTCATTCTTTGGTCGTGCATCTTACAACTACAAAGACAAGTACATTTTAAACGTTACCATGAGGGCGGATGGCTCCAGCCGGTTTGGTCCAAGCAATCGCTGGGGGTATTTCCCGTCTGTTGCAGGTGCATGGCGTATTTCTGATGAGGATTTTATGAAGAATCAGAACATTATCAGCGATATGAAATTACGCGTTGGTTATGGTACCGCAGGTAATGATAATATTGCCGATTATGTATATGCAACTTCATACGGAGCAGGCACCTACGCTATTAACAAAAATTATTTCAATATACTGGTTCCGGGCAGCGTAGTAGGGAACCCAAATGTTAAATGGGAAAAAACCAAGTCTACAAACCTTGGCCTGGATCTCTCCTTCTTAAAAGGCCGCTTTAACCTCACTGTGGATGTTTATAACAATGAGTCGGATAATTTACTCATCCAGAATGCAATTCCTGCATCCGCCGGTTACACTTCACAGTATCAAAACATTGGCGCCGTGCGGAATCGCGGTTTGGAGTTTGTCCTTACCAGTAACAATATCAACAGCAGCTCTTTCCGTTGGAAGACCAGTTATAATATGTCGTTCAACCGTTCTAAGGTATTACGGTTATACGGGAATGGTAACAGCGACTACTTCGTGAGCGATTATGGTAGCAGGATTGACTACATGGTGAAGGTAGGACAACCACTGGGCCAGTTTTATGGATACCAATATGCAGGTGTTTACACTACCAGCGACTTTACGCAAAACACTGATGGTACTTATACGCTCAAAAATGGCGTTCCCCGTGCAAAATCTGTTAACCCGGCAAACGTTAAACCAGGCGATATTATATACAAAACAACTGCGGGGCAAACCGATGCCAATGGTAATCCGGTATGGTCTACCGCAGACCGTACAGTTATTGGTACCGCAGAACCGCAATTTACCGGCGGTATGACCAATACCTTCAATTATAAAGGCTTTGACTTTACGGTATTTGTCGATTTTTCGTATGGCAACAAAATATTTAATATGAATGCACAGCGTTTTATGGGCCCTTATCTGCCCAACGAAAATGCACTCACTGCAATGAATGGCCGGTATACTTTAATTGACCCTAACACTGGCCAGGTATCTACCAATTTAAGCCGCCTGGCACAATTAAACCCGAACCAATATAATCCCCGCCAGATATGGAGCTTGAGCCCTGATAATGTTATTGCAATCAGCGATGCCAATAACTACTACCTTGAAAACGGCAGTTACCTACGTTTAAGCACCATTACATTGGGCTACACGCTTCCGGCAAAATGGGCAAACAGGATAAAGATGAAAAGGGCCCGCCTTTATTGCACGCTTGATAATGTGTACACCTTTACCGGTTATAAGGGCTATGATCCTGAGGTTTCGGCTACTTCAAGCGTTTTACAACCCGGTATAGACGATTCTGCCTACCCGCGTGTAAAGAGTGTTGTGTTTGGTTTAAATGTTTCATTTTAAATTAGTTAGTTAAAAGTTATGAAAAGGATATTAGTTTTAGCATCGGTGACGGTGATTTCAATATCGCTTGATTCCTGCAAAAAATTTCTGGATAAGCCTTCATCTACCGCATATAATAGTCAAACAATTTTTGAAAATGTGGCCCGTGCAGAAGAAGTAGTTGTAGGCTGTTATGCTCCAACCTTTGATACAGAAGAATATTATCAGTTAGGTATGGGCACGGATGAGTGCATGTCTACCGAATCGCAAACCAACAGCAAGAACGAGGTTAGCAACTTTGTACTCGACCCATCAATATCGCCCACCCATACATATACTGCCATGTACTCCAGCATTGAGCGTTGCAACGTAGCTATTGCTGGAATTAAAGGGATGACGGTTGCCGCAACTGATCAGGCAAAGGTAAATATGCTGTTAGGCGAAGCTTATGCCATCCGGGCGATGGATTATCTTAACCTGATACGCTTTTTTGGTGATGTTCCTTACAGCACCGAGTCAGTAGCGCAAAGCGGCCAGTTCTCTTCGTCAAGAACCAGTCGTGATGTTATTTACGATGGCTGCGTTTCTGATTTACAAACGGCCGTAAATTTGTTACCGTGGAAAAGTGCAGGCCTGGTGAATACGCCCGAGCGCTTTACAAAGCAATCTGCCTTAGGTATACTGGCCCGTGTGTGCCTGTACGCAGCAGGATATTCTCTTCGCTGGGACCTGAAAACCTATGCAGCCTCTTCCCTTGTAATTGCACAGCGCCCTGATGTCAATCGTATTAAACAATTGTACCAGATTGCAGCAGATGCCTGCCAGCAAGTAATAAAGCGGGGCGAGAATAGCTTGTTGCCAAGTTATGAAACAGTTTGGCGCGATGTAGATCAGGGATTGTACGATAACGAGTCAATGCTTGAGTTTGGTCAATGGGGAGCCAATAATAACAGCTCTTCTGTTGGGTATACCAATGGTATTTATATGCATCCCAATTCGCTTTTTGGTAAAAGCCAGCCTGCTATGGCCGCAACGCCAACTTATTATTATGATTTTGCTCCGGGCGATACCCGCCGCGATGTAACTATATGTAACTATGGCATTAACTCAGACAATGGCCATGATATGAATACCTATTCAAGCAATACCATTGGCAAATACCGTGGCAATTGGGGAAGTGCTGCTGGCGTTGCGGTTAATAAGCGCAATATTGATTGGGTGGAACTCCGGTATTCTGATATATTGCTGATGTATGCAGAAGCGTTGAATGAATTGAATAATGGCCCTACAAGCGATGCCATTAACGCTTTTCAACAGGTTCGTACCCGTGCCTTTGGCGGCGATGTAACCAAAATAGGTACAACACCAACCTCTTATCAGGGTTTCCGCGCGGCTATTATCTCAGAACGTAAGCTCGAATTCGGTTTCGAGTCATTTCGCAAAACAGACCTGGAACGCTGGGGCATTTTATATGAAACCCTTACACAAACCAAACAGAACCTGATAGATATGGCCAACCGTGTGAACGCCTATGCCAGTATAGATAAATACAGGGTTTACAAAAGAACCATTGCTACAGGCTTTCCCGACCCGTTAACTGCAATTACTTATACTGGTTACGCGGCAATGACCCCTGCCGACTCTACCAACTTTGTCAAATCCGGTTATGTAGTCGTCAATATGTACAACGGCTCCAAACTGAACTCCCAGGGGCCTTTAACAGCCAACGCAGCATTGGTTACCGGCTTATACCGGGGCTTGCAAAAAAATAAATCAGAAATATTACCGCTGGCGCAAACCATTATTGATGTTAACCCCGGTTTAAAAGGCGAACAGCAACCGGCATATTAATAAAAAACAAGAGCGGGTAGAGGATTTTCTGCTCGCTTCCTTCTGTGTATTAAAGTTTTAGGTAACCAACTTTTAGTGTAGTTTATAATAACATGTCAAAATTAAGATTATTGCCTGTATTTATTTGGTTGATAATTTCAATTGCAAAAGCGGATGAGCCCTCATGGGTTAACAAAGTTGGTGCAAAAAGCTATCCTTCAGAAAAACGAATAATTGAAGTAAATGAATTCGGCGCAGTGGCTGATGGTAAAACGTTAACAACCGGCGCTATACAAAAGGCGATAGATAAATGTTTCGCCGATGGAGGCGGTGTGGTAACATTTAAACCCGGCAAATACCTTACCGGCTCTATCTTTATAAAAAGCGGTGTGGTGCTAAATGTGCCCAAGGGCGTAGAGGTGTTAGGCAGTCAGAACCTGGCCGATTACCCGGAAATAGATACGCGCGTTGCGGGTATTGAAATGCGCTGGCCGGCTGCGCTCATTAATATTATCGGTCAGCGAAATGCGGCGGTAAGTGGTGAAGGGTTAATTAACGCACAAGGTAAAGTATTTTGGGATAAATACTGGAGCATGCGTAAGGAATATGATCCGAAAGGCTTGCGGTGGATTGTGGATTACGACGCCAAAAGGCCGCGTACATTACTGGTATCTAATTCAAGTGATATCACCATTAAACAGATAACCCTGCAGCAGGCCGGTTTTTGGACAGTACAGCTATTGTATTCAACCCAGGTTACTGTAGACGGGATCATCGTGCGAAATAATATTGACGGGCATGGCCCAAGCACTGATGGTATTGATATCGATTCATCCACCTATATACTGGTGCAGAACTGTGATATCGACTGCAACGACGACGATTTCTGCCTTAAAGCAGGGCGCGATTGGGATGGCCTGCGGGTAAATAAACCTACCGAATACGTTTTGATACGTAAATGCATTGCCCGCCGGGGTGGGGGATTGCTTACTTTAGGAAGTGAAACATCCGGCGGTATAAGGCATGTGCTGGCAACAGACCTGGAAAGCTATGGTACCGGTAACGGTTTAAATATTAAATCGGCCACAACACGGGGCGGCACAATTGAAGATATCCATTTTCAAAATGTAGTGATGAATGGGGTTGGCACGGCCTTTCAGTTTACTATGAACTGGAACCCCAGTTACAGTTACTCAAAGCTACCCGAAGGCTATAATATGGACAACATTCCGCCGCACTGGAAGAAAATGCTCACCAAAGTAGAACCGCCGGAACGCGGGATTCCGCACTTTAAAGATGTATATGTAAACAATGTTAAAGTAACCGGAGCTAAAAAAGCTGCTATTAACGCAATCGGAATGGAACAGTCGGTACTGGATAATTTTCACTTTAACAATATCTCCATTGAAGCTGCAACAGCAGGCAACATTCAGTTTGCTGATCACTGGCAATGGAATAACGTAGTTATTACCACTGCAGACAATTCCAGGCTTCAGGTACCAACCGGTGCTAATGCTAAATAATTATAATAGCTACCGATGAAAGTATTCTTTCGAAAATATACTTTGCTGCTTTGCCATATCTTATTCATTATACCGGCAATTGCGCAGCAGGCAAATAAAATCGACCGAAAGGCATTGGTGCAACGGCACAATGTTGTGGTAACCTCAACCGACTCGTTATCTGCATTATCGTTAGGTAATGGCCGCTTTGCATTTACGGTTGATGCGACCGGATTGCAAAGTTTCCCGGAACATTATGATAAAGGGATTCCTTTGGGTACACAGTCTCAATGGGGATGGCATAGCTTCAGGGATACGGTAGGTTATAAATTTGAAGAAACTTTAAAAAAATATGATTTCAATGGCCAACCCGGTACCTACGCCGTTCAATGGCATTCGCCGGAACGTAATAAGGAAGCTGCTGACTGGTTCCGGGAAAATGTGCACCGCCTGCAATTGGGCGGGCTTGGTTTCGAGATCATAAAAAAAGACGGTTCAATTGCTGCCATTCAAGACATCAAGGATATTCATCAAACGCTCAACCTGTGGACCGGGGAGATCAGCAGCCATTTTACTATAGACGGGGAAGCTGTTGATGTAAAGACAGACGTCCATCAGGGAATGGATATGGTAGCGGTGGATGTAAGGTCGGCTTTGCTAAAAAAAGGCCGCTTGAAGGTTATTTTCAGGTTCCCATACCCCACAAATGAATTTGCCGATTATGGCGATAATTGGAAAAACCCGGAAAAACATTCTTCGGGCATTGTAAAAGCTACAAACAGCAGCGCACTTATTTATCACCGGTTAGATACAACGCGATATTTCGTTAAGTTTGGATGGAAAGGCACAGCGTCATTTCGTAATACTGCTGTACACCAGTTTCTACTCACACCTGGTTCTGGCATCGATCACTTTCAGTTCAGCTGTTTGTATTCCGCTAAAAAAACATTGCCAGTTTTACCAGATTTTAATGCCGCACAGGCGAATAACAAGAAACAATGGGCAAAATTTTGGGGTGACGGCGGCGCAGTAGATTTTACCGGCAGCACCGACCCGCGGGCAAACGAACTGGAACGACGCATCGTACTCTCGCAATATTTGCTTCGTATTCAGGAAGCCGGCTCTTATCCGCCACAGGAAACCGGGCTTACTTACAATAGCTGGTATGGCAAGCCTCATCTGGAAATGCATTACTGGCACAGCCTTCAGTTTGCTTTATGGGGAAGGCCGGAATTGCTGGAAAGAAGCATGACCTGGTATTTTCATGTAAAACACAAAGCCGAGGAAATTGCCAAAAGGCAAGGTTTTGATGGTGCACGCTGGCAGAAAATGACTGATCCGGATGGCAACGAAAGCCCTTCGTCTGTAGGTGCTTTTTTGATCTGGCAGGAACCGCATTTAATAACATTTGCAGAAGCGGTATATCGCATACATCATAACCGGTCGACTTTAAACCGGTATAAAGATCTCGTATTTGCAACGGCTGATTTTATGGCGTCGTTTCCGTTCTACGATAAAGTGCATAACCGTTATGTTTTAGGAAAAGGCGTTATTGCCGCGCAGGAACGTTATAATCCGGAACAAACTTATAATCCTACCTATGAATTACAGTACTGGTATTGGGCACTGACAACGGCACAGCAATGGCGGAAGAGGCTCGGCTTGCCGCTCAATAAAAAATATGCTGCCGTGCTAAAAAAGCTTTCTGCATTACCGCAAAAAGATGGCGTGTACCTCTCTACCGAAAGTTCGCCGGATTGTTATAGCAATCCACGCCTGGAATCTGACCATCCATCAGTACTGGCTGCTTATGGCATGCTTCCTTATAATTTCAGGCTGGACACTGCGGTAATGAAAAAAACATTTAACCTGATATGGAATACCTGGAACTGGAAGGACACCTGGGGATGGGATTTTCCGATGACGGCAATGGCCGCAACCCGGCTGGGCTTGCCCGATAAGGCCATTGATGCGCTTTTTATGCCCATCCAAACCAATACTTATCTGCCGAACGGCCATAACTACCAGGATGCACGCCTGCGCATTTATCTGCCCGGAAACGGTGGATTGCTTACGGCGGTGGCGTTGATGTGTGCAGGATGGGATGGCTGCAAAACCAGTAATCCGGGTTTTCCAAAAAACGGAAAATGGAAAGTGAGATGGGAAGGTTTACAAAGAATGTTTTGAGAATAGAATAATGTTACACATGAATAAAAAGGTTTTCATCTATTGCGTAAGCATCATTGCATTTTTGGCAATAACATCATTTCAGGATCTGCCCCGCATCGCAGTTTATCTTATTGGTGATTCAACAATGGCCAACAAAGCAAAGCAAGCGTATCCTGAAACGGGTTGGGGTATGCCCTTTGCCTGTTATTTTGATACCACCGCCCATATAGAAAATCATGCTAAAAATGGCCGTAGCACCCGCACTTTCATTACCGGCGGTGTATGGAAACCGGTAATGAATAATCTTAAAGCCGGAGACTGGGTACTCATTCAATTCGGACACAATGACGAGTGATTTACAGCAATTATTATAGTCAATGAAGCCGAAATCACTTTTAGAATATATAACGATTGACAAGTACTCGTCAACGCCAAAGTATTTACAATTGGCCAATTCCATCATCAGCGCTGTTGAAGTTGGTGCGGCTGAAAGAAAGTCAATCTTGCCGTCAATAAATAATATATGTTTCCGGTTCAATATTAGCCGGGAGACGGTTGAAAAAGGGTATCGCTACCTGAAAAAAATGGGAGTGATTGCCTCCATTCCAGGAAAAGGCTATTATATCAATAACACCGGGGTTGAGCAGAAGCTAAAAGTGTTTCTTTTATTTAATAAGCTGAGTGTCCAGAAAAAAATTATATATGATGCTTTGGTTGCAACGCTGGGTATGGATGTACAAGTTGATTTTTACATCTATAACAACGACTGGCATTTATTTGAGAAATTACTCTTAAACCAAAGAGATAATTACACCCATTACGTAATTATGCCGCATTTGCTATGCATGGGAGATCATATTTATAAAATTATCGACGCAATTCCGAAGGAGAAGCTTTTGCTGTTAGATAAACTGATCCCGGGGTTAGCGGGCGGTTTTGGCGCTGTTTATGAGAATTTTGAAAAAGATATCTATTACGCGTTAAAACAGGCTGTTAATGAATTAAGCAAATACGAAAAGTTAAAGCTGATTTTTCCGTCAAAAAGTTACCTTCCCAGGGAGATCATTTATGGGTTCCGAAAATTTTGCTGGCAATATGGCTTTGCGTACGATATTGTAAATGAAATGGATAACAATTTGTTGAAAAAGGGAGACGTTTATGTCATATTAAGAGAAGATGATTTAGCAAAGTTACTGGAAGAGCTGACTGTAACCAGTTTGCAAGCCGGGGCGGATATCGGGATTATATCATACAATGAAACGCCGATTAAAAAAGTTCTGTTAAACGGTATAACAACTATATCAACCGACTTTCAATACATGGGAAAGGCGGCGGCAACTATGATTCTAAATCAGGCAAACGCCATGATCGAGACACCCTTTTATTATAATAAAAGAGCGTCACTTTAGTGTTTCATATAATAAATTCGCTTTTTGTCATACCCTTCTTAAACTGGGCGAGAATAACTTCTATTCATTACCAGCATTAACAATCGGCAATGTAAACCAAAATTCCGAACCTTT